>NZ_MOMD01000024.1:0-4624 GCF_001983015.1 Frankia sp. CcI156 | reverse complement strand
CGCGAGCTGGGCGGCGCGCTGCCGCCGCCCAGCGCTGCCCGGCTTCGACCGGGCGTGGGCCCGCGACGCCCGGCGCAGTCGCCGTTCGGCCCGCTGGTAGTGCTTCGGGTTGGGAACGGTCTGCCCGGTCGACAGAACRGCGAGGTGCTTCACGCCGAGGTCGACGCCCACCGGGCCGCCCGCGCGTTGCCGTCGCGACGGCCGCTCGGGAACGTCGCGGTCGACCTCGACGGTGAACGACACGAACCAGCGGTCAGCAGTCCGGGACACGGTCACGCCGARCAGYCGSGCMCGTCCGTCGGCCARCCGGCCGGTCAGGGCGCCCATCGGCTCGTGGACCTTCACCCGCCCGATCCGGGGCAGCTTCACGTAGGTCTCGTCAGCCGGGCCGTAGGCGCCGGTGGTGTACCGGAACGAGTCACGGGCCTTTCCCCGCTTCTTGAACCKGGGAAAGCCGACCCGCCGGCCCTTCCGCTTCCCTTGCCGGGAGTCGGTGAAGTTCTTCAACCCGCGGGCAAGCTGGTCGAGCCCGGCGCGGAACGCCTCCTTCGAGCACTCGYYCCACCAKGGGGCRAYGTCSYKCTTSACCKSGTTCCASSSSAGSCGCAGCGCGGGSAGCGTCCACGGSACSGSGGTGAGCRSGTCGCCSGTCAGSCCGTAGSWCTGCTCGGCGTCRCGCTGSGCGWGCGCSGCCTTCACCCGGGCCAGGCCCCAGTTGTAGRCGAACCKSGMCGCCCCGGCGTGGCGGSSSAKRCCGGCSAGSTGGGCSTSGTTCGGGTCGAGGGCGAASCGGTACGCCTGSARCGTCGTCAYTCGSCWGCCTCGGTGGCGGCGGCGACSGCRCGSGYGGCMCGGTTCRCSGCGGCCCGRCGACCGTACARCCGGGCGCACAGCGACGTCAGGATCTCGGTGACGTCGCCCACCAGGTCGTCGTCGACCTCGCCCGGGTCGACGACCAGCAGCCGCCGGCCCTGCGCCGACAGCGCCGCCTCGACATACTCGGCGCCGAACCGGGCAAACCGGTCCCGGTGCTCGACGACGATCGTCGCCACGGCCGGGTCGCGCAGCAGGCCGAGGAACTTCCGCCGATGACCGTTGAGCGCCGACCCGACCTCGGTCACGACCCTGCCGACAGCCAGGTTCTGGCTGGCCGCCCAGGTGACGATCCTGGCGACCTGCCGGTCAAGGTCCGGCTTCTGGTCAGCGGACGACACCCGGGCGTACACCACCGCGACGGGGCGCCCGGCCGGCACGGTGGGTTCGTCGACGAGTACCAGCCCACCGACCTTGCGGGCAGGGACCGGGAGCAGGCCGTCGCGGTACCAGCGCCGCGCCGTGGTGTACCCGACGCCGTTCGCGGCGGCCCACTCCTTAAGGTTCACACGAACATCATACGACGCCATCAGAGGCCATCAGACGCCATCGGACGCTGATTCGGCAGCAGCTTTCATCCCCCAGGCTCTGCGCGGTGAAGAACCCGAAGATCGGTACGACGAGGCCGAGCGCGGAGTAGACGCCACAGATCCGGTGCAGCACGCGGACGATCCCGGCAGCACGCTCGTCGCCCGGGGAGGTCAGCGCCAGGCGCGCAGCCGGGGCGAACATGCTGGCGGCCACGGTGACCGGTCCGATCGCGAGGATCGCGGCCAGGACATGCACGCTGAGCAGAAACTTGGTCACGGTATGCCTCTCAGGATCGGCCTAGGATCGGGCGCGGACGGTCTGGATACGGATCCGGTGGCGCCGCGCCCACGCCTCGGCGCTAAGGTCCGGACGGCTCGACGTCCTAGCCGCCACAGACACCATCATCCTTCCGAGACTGGCCGATCCCACCCCACCACTGGCCGCGGACCTGCGCGACGCCCGGCGGTCTACGGCGGCACGCGGCACCCGGACCGAGCGGTCACGCCGGCAGCGCAGATGAGTAGTTCCGGACCGCCGCGTCCACTCGCTCCGCCATCTGGTGGATGATGGTGYCTGCGCGTAACCCGCCTTGTGCCGTGCGTCTTCAGGAGGCTTTCGGTATGCCTTTGCAGGCTGCTATTCGGCTTGATGTTCGGCTTCTCGTACGGATTGACGACCGCATTCTCYTCGCTCGCCCGCCGGGAGAAGCCTGGCATGTCCTTCCGGGCGGTCCGGTGGCGGCGGGAGAGAGCACGGACGACGCTCTCGAACGGCAGGTAGGCCGCCTCGCCGGCCCTCGGACGATCTCCCGGCAGTTCATCGGGGCGGTCGAGCACGACGGAACCATCACCGGCCACTCACCTGAATCCGCAACCGATCACGTGCTCAGTATCATGTTCGCCGGCTTCTGGCCGTCCGACATCCCGACGCCGTCACGCTGGGGGGAGCACACGCTGGTTCCGGTTAACATCAACGTGCTCCTCGCGACACGCCTGCGCCCGCTATCGATGGCCGAGGTGGTACGTCGCTGGCTCGCCGAAGGCTGGCCGCTCTGGCGCGGCCTCGATCCCGCCGTCGGCAACCGGCGGCTGCCCTCCCTGGCCTCACTGCGCGCGCAGCTGTTCGCCCGTCGGGAGGAGCTGCGCAGCCTCACTTTCCGGGACGCCGCCGTGGCGATCTGTGCCCTCGTCACCGCGGCCGATGGTCGCATCGATCCGGCGGAACGCGAGGGACTACTCGGCTTCATCGCCACGGATCCGGTGATGTCCCAGTTTCCCGAACAGGACGTGGAACGGCTCTTCGATGAACATCTGAGCCGTCTCACCGCAGACTTCGCCGCCGGCAAACAGGCCGCGCTGGCCGACATCGCCAAGGTGCGGGGGCGGGCGACGGAAGCCGCCGCCGTGGTGCGCATCGGGCAGGTGATCGGCCTGGTTGACGGCGAGTTCGTCGCCAGCGAGCGGGCCGTGGTGCGGGAGGCCGCCCTCGCCCTCGGCCTGAACACCGCCGAGTTCGCCCTGTGAGGGGCGAGCCGGCGCCGGTTGAACGACGTCGCCGACCCGTCCGCTCATGGCCTCCTCGGCTGGCCTTCCCAGCTGACCTCCTCGGCGCGACGGCACAGAGCGGCCATGTCGGCCCCGGCGGGCAACTCGTACTCCCGAACGTCCAGCACCGGCCGCACCAGCCGGCACCTCATCGTGGCGGCACCGGTGGGGACCGCCGCCGGTCAGCTCTCCTTCTTGATCTCAAACCAAGACAGGATCCTGCCTCCGAACTTCAGGTCACCATCAATCTTGATCTTTCTGGTGAGGAAGAGCTTGGCCCCGCTGGCCTGACCGGAGACCACCCGAACGAAGCGGACACGATCCGTGATAATGGTCAGCGTCTGCTCCCCCGMGGATTCACTCGGGGTCCCGGTGGCGGGCGGTGTCGCCAGAGTGCAGACACCGTCGGCGACCCGCAGCTCGTAGGTGCGCACGGCGCCGCCCGGTCCACCGTTGAGCACGAATCGGWCCAGAGCGTTCTCTTCTTGTGCCTGCTCTGGGCGGAAGGTGTCGCGCATCTGCCGGAAGACCTCGTCCAGCACCGCGTCACCGGCCGGCCCACCCAGCAGGTCGGAGACCTCACGCTCCGACATAGCGGGCAGACCGCTGACGAGTTTCGCCGGGTCGGCCGTGGAATCGACGGCAAGATCGGACATAGCCACACTCCTTTGCGTTCGTGTTGGCGTTCGTGGGCGGCAGCCTGTCGGCAGCACGCACGAGCACGCTAGCGAAGACGACACGGCGGCGGTTCCGTGGGCGACGCAACCGGAACATCGCGCGTGACGGCCCAGCCACGGACGGCCCAGCCCACGGAACCGCCGCCCGCCGGCGGGTCACTATCGTGGCCAAGGTGGTCACTCCCACACTTCGACGCGTCGAAATCGACGGGCACCCCGTTCCCCTCGATGAGCCACACCGCCTAGCCCTGCTCCCCCACGGCCACTTCACAGTGCTGCAGGTGCGAGCCGGTCGGGCCCGGGGCCTGCGGTGGCATCTCRCCCGGCTGAATGAGGCGAACCAGGAGCTCTACGGCGAGCCTCTGGACGGCGAGCTGGTTCGCCACCGCATCCGGCAGGCACTGTACGCCACCGAGACGGCCGCCGCCGRCTCCGAGGCCACGGCGACAGCCGCCRCCACGCTGGATGCCACGGTCCGGATTGTCGTCACCGAGCAGCCGGACGGCGCAGGGGTGYGCGTCATTGTCGCGATCGGCGAACCGGCAACCATGCCGACCACCCCACAACGGCTGCGGTCAGTGCCGTACCTGCGCCCGTTCGCCCACCTCAAGCATCTCGGGACGTTCGCGCAGATCCAGCACGGCCGGCTCGTCCGCCGTGACGGCTACGACGACGCCCTGTTGACCGCCCCCGGYGGGCTCGTCGCGGAGGGCGCAATGACCAACATCGGTTTCTTCGATGGCAACATGATCGTCTGGCYGGACGCTCCCGCCCTGCGCGGAGTCACCATGACGCTGTTGGAGCAGGCACCGGCGGACGGCGGYCCGCCCAGCGTACGGGCCCCCGTGCGACTGGCGGATCTGGCGGGCCGAGGCCGCCTTCGTCACCAACTCACGCGGGATCGCGCCCGTCCGGCCATCGACGGCCACCTCTTCGCGGGATCCGAATGGCTCATGACGACGCTTACCCGCCGCTACGACGCGGTGCCATGGGATCCGA
>NZ_MOMD01000023.1:0-134344 GCF_001983015.1 Frankia sp. CcI156 | reverse complement strand
GGGATCCGAATGGCTCATGACGACGCTTACCCGCCGCTACGACGCGGTGCCATGGGATCCGATCTGAGCCAGGTCGACGGCGTCCCACATGCCCGGATGCTCCTGCGGAGGCCTGAGGACCGCGTCCACCCCGACCATACGTCCACCCCGGTCTTCGTATTTCCCGAGAGACAATGAATAGCATTTTTCAGAATTATAAAAATATAGCGAGATACCAGAGATACCACGACCTGGCCGCGGCGAGAGCGCCGGAATGGATTTCCGCGCGGCGGGTCGCCGGATACTGTCGGCATGCCCCGCTATTTTTCCTTTCTTCCGATGAAATCTGGCTCCGGACCCATCCCGCTGTCCGTGAAGGAACACCGCAACGATGCCGCTTGCCTCAGCCCGGCTCCTGGTAGCGCTCCTGCTGCACGAACAGCACCGCGTCGAGCCCGCGGGTGTGCCTCTCCGTTACCCCTCCCCGCCTCCCGCGGAACGCCATCTCATCGGCGCGGCGACGGCGCTCGCCGCCGGCCGGGCGAAAGGAGCACTGCGGGAGTTGCGGCAGAGCGAACACGACCCGACCGACCCCGATCACATGGCGGCGCACGAGGCGCTCTACCTCGCCGCGCTGGCTCTCGACCTCAACTGGTCCCCTGATGACGTCGGCGTCGTCCGAGCCTGGGCCACGAGGACGTTCGCTCCGCCTCCGGCCGGCTTGGCCAAACCAGCCGGGCCGTCGCGAACCATGACGGACGCCCCGCTGATCGCCTGGACGACGCAGGTCATCTCCCGTCAACGGCACGCGCTGCTCGAACCGACGACCGCGGTCATCTGCGTGCTCGGCGCCGCGATCATCCCCGGCATTCGGGTGGCGCGGGCACAACTGGCCMTGACCGGTCTCCGCGTCGACCACCGCGAAACCGGCCGGAGGCACGAGCCCGGCCCCCATCACATCCCCCATCGCATGTCCTATCGCCTGCCCCGTCACGTGGTCGTGCACGGTCACGGCGCCGATCCGCCGCGCGCCGCACGGACCGCCGACCCTGCCGGAACACTCGTAATGCAGGCCCTGGCCACGGCTGATCTCTTCGTCACCCATCTCGACGAGCTTCCGGTGCCACAGGCGGCGGCGTACGCGCGGATCCTGCGGGCGGATCTGCTGTTCCGGGCGAACCAGGAGGCCGAGGCCGGCATGGCGTTGGACGCGGTCGAGGCCGGCGCCGGGTCCGACCACGCGACACTGGCCCATGCGGCGCTGGTGCGCGGCGACTGGGCCGGCTTCCCGGACGGCGGGGCGCAGACGCTCGGCCGTCGGCCCGGCGGGAGCCGGGTCATCCGGTCGCGAACGGCCTATCCGGAACGCGCGGAGGAACTGTGGCAGCGGGCCCTGACCGCCTACGGGCGCGCCGGGTCGGAGGGCGGGCGCGCCGCCGGACTGCTCCGGCTGGCCGGGGCGCCGACGGCGGCAGGCCGGCCGATCCTGCGCAGGGCCCGGATCGACGAGGCGGCCCGGCGCGCCCGGACAGCCGGCAACGAGGCGCTGACCTGGCTGGCGAGAGTGCAGAGCCAGGCCGAGCAGGCGGTTGCCGGAGAACCGTCCGCAGCGGGACTGCGGGCCATGATGACGGCGCTGGCCGACTGGTCCAGGCTGGAGGGAAGCACGAGTTACGGCCGCGGGCTCGGCCGACTRCTGATCGACGCCGGCACCGCTGGTGACCCCGATACCGGCACCGCTGGTGACTCCGACGACGTCGAGGCGGCGGACCGCGAGGATCCCGGCCGGCGGCCGGTCAGGATCGCTGCCCGGGGAAGGGTGGCGGAGTCGACGGCCGGGAACCGCGGCCGTTCAGGGACCGGACGATCTGCCTGACCAGTTCAAGCTCCGCCGCCGCACCGTCCTTCTTGTCGACGAGATCGATGTAGCTGATGCCGCGCAACAGCCCGGCCGGGTCACAGGTCTCGACGCGGATCGGAATCAGCGTGCGCTTCACGCCGTTGGGATCCGCCTGCCAGGCCGCCTGCCAGGCCGCCTGCATCTTCTCCGAGGCCAGGTAGCTCTTCGACAGCACGGCGAGGGTACGCCGGGACTGCGAGATCCCTTCATGCAGCAGACCGATCTCGTGCTCACCGGGCAGCGCGTCGAGGGCCGCCAGATGCACCGAATGACCACGGCCTTCCAACACGCGGGCAATCCAGGAGCCCCAGGCCTCATCGGACGGATCCGCGGAGATGAGGAAGTCCCACTTCCCGTCCGCGACCGGCCCCTGATCGGAGCCGTTCGACGGGGTCCGCACCACCGGAAACGGGCGCCCCGGCAGCGTGATCCACGCGAGGCCCTCGTACTTGCCCGCCACCGACACCTCGACTCGGCGGTACTGCGCCGGGTCGAGATCCCGCAGCCGCCCGGCCACCGTACTGTGGTAGAACTCGGACGACAGGACGAGTGCCAGTTCCGCGTCCCTGTCCTGTTCCAGCAACTGCCGGACGGGGTCCGCGTCGACCAGCCGGGCTGCGACCACCGCCGCGTCGCCGACGAAACCACTGCCGCCGATACCCACCTCGCCTTGGTGCAGGGCCAACCGCAACCGGATTCGGCCGGTCTCGTCACGCCCCCGGTTGTAGGTCCGCAGCGCGATCCGCAGTTCCCGGACGAACTCGGTCGCGAGGACAGCCTTGGGAGCGTCGGCGGCCACGGCCGCAAGAAAGCCGTCGCCGCGATCCTGGCGCAGCCGGATCGACCGGGGAGGCAGGCCGGCGCCTCCGACCGCCTCATCGACGATCCGGCGCAGCCCCTCCCGCCAGCTCGCCTGCGTCGCGATGTCCTGACGGCTGTAGTGCCTGGCATCCAGGCAGAAGACGCTGACATGCCGCGGGACGCCGTCCTCCCACGGGGCGCCCTCGCCACGGGAAACACCGTCCTCCCGGACGGCGTCGGCGAAGATCCGGTTGCCCCGATAGTCCCGATGCGCCTCGGTGAGGATGCGCCTCCGGCCGTCCGGCAACAGGCCGTTCTCCAACAGCGACGCGAGTTCGGACCAGAACTCGAACGACGACTCACCCGGGTAGAACTGCGGATGGTGCCGACGCGCCAGCCCGGCACGTTCCAACAGATGAGTCGCCTTCATCTGGTTGGTAAAAGTGGCGSAAAGCGCCTCGATCTCCGCCTCGGTCAGCCGGTCCGTCACGAGTCCCCCGTAGGCATGCCCGCAGAAATCCGGCGACGCGACGGTAGGTGGTCCGTCAGYCGGCGGATTCGTCCTCGAATTCTAACCCGTCCCTACCCGTTGTATTGGATGGGTTCACCGACCTTCGGTATCGTGCGCGGGACCGAGCCGCGGGGAGCGTCCGGGTCTCGCGACGGGTGATGACACCCGCCTCCGCGGCACCGACGCCACCGGCACCGCTCGCATGGTGACCGTCCAGCACAAGGCGACGCTGTTCCTCGGCCGCGGTCTRCTCGACCTGTCGCATGGCGCGGCGCAGGATCGGCGGAGCCATGACCGACGTGACGATCGCGACCAGAACGATGATCGTGTACGTCTCGGTGGAGAGCACCCCCAGCCGCACGCCGACGCTGGCCACCACGATCTCGATGACTCCCCGCGCGTTCATGCCGGCGCCCAGAGCGAGACCCTCCCAGGGGGTCAGCCGACTGGCCCGGGCCCCCGCGTACACACCGGCAAACTTGCCGAAGACCGCGACCGCGAGCACGATCACCGCCGCGAGCAGAACCCGGGTTTCACTCAGAGCAGTGAGATCGACACGCAGGCCCGCCGTCGCGAAGAAGATGGGCGCAAGCACCGCCATCACCACGATTCGCAACGGGGCGACACTGGCATGATCCACCAGGCCGGACGACCCGAGGACGACCCCGCCCAGGAAGGCGCCGAACACCGCCTCCAGCTCCAACGCCTGCGTCCCGGCCGCCGACGCGAGCACCAGCACGGCCACGAAGGCCACGACCGACCCGCTCCTGGCGCCGGGATCGGCGCCAGCCCCGGCCCCGGCACCACTCGTGGCAATGATCCGTCCCAGCACGGCCCGGACGACGACCCGGCCGATCGTCAACGCGAAGATCCCCACCCCGAGGACGTAAAGCACCGACAACGCCGTGTCGCCCGCCCGGACACCGGTGGTCGCCATCGCGGACACGACCGCCAGCATCAGCCAGCCAACGGCGTCATCGATGACCCCGCCGGCCAGCGCGAGCTGCCCGACCTCCCGATGGGTCAGACGCATCTCCATGAGCGTCTTCGCCATCACCGGGATGGCGCTCACGCACATCGCCACCCCGAGGAACAGCGCGAAGACCGTCCGGTCGCCGTCGGGGCCCAGCAGGGAGGACGGCATCAGCACGCCGGTGACGATCCCGAAACCCAACGGCAGGAGCAACCCACCGAGGCTGATCCGGGCGACGGTGAGACTGCGCCGGCGGATGATCCGCGTATCAATCTCGAACCCGCTGAGCGCGACCAGGAAGAGGACACCGAGCTGTCCCACCGCGTCGAGCAGGTGGAACTGCGCGGCGTCACGCGGAAGAAACCAGTCCGAGAAGGTCGGCCACAGCGTTCCGAGCAACGACGGGCCGAGGAGCACGCCGACGCAGAGCTCACCGACGATGGYAGGCATCCGCAGGCGCACGGCGACACGTCCGAGCAGAATTGCCAGACTGAGCAGCATGGCGAGCTGAAGCAGGAACAGCAACAGGGAATGCGGCGGGATCGAGGGGACGGGCCGAGTGGACGTGAGGGACAATGTCTCTCCTCGGACGTCTCGCCACCATTGACGGCGGCGAGGGCTCCAGGCCGACGTCCGACGACCGGCAGGCGCATCGGCGACAGGCCAGCCGAGAGCCGGAATYACGGATACCGGATACCGGATACCGGATTCCTCGTCATCCCCCGTCGCCCCCGTCGCCCGCGCGCCTGCGATTCGGTCGGCTGACGCCGCGGGCACCGGCACTGGTACCGGCGTCCCTCAAGAAGAAACCACAACGGACGCCGGAAAGTCCGCCGTTCGTGTCATCTCCCGCCGCATCCGCCGCCTGACACGGAGCCGTGGAGGGATAATCACGTTTCCGGGCCGGCAACCGTGACCGACCCTCCACACGTCCCTCCGCTCCGCCGGCCTGCGCAGGCTTCACCGGCCTGCGCAGGCGGGGAGAAATCGGCTCAGATGAGGCCGAGCGCGCGGACCGCCTCCCGCTCCTCGGCCAGCTCACGCACCGAGGCGTCGATCTTCTCCCGGGAGAAGGCGTCGAGCTCCAGACCCTGCACGATCTCGAACCGGCCGCCGGACGCGGTGACCGGGAACGAGGAGATGAGCCCCTCGGGCACCCCGTAGGAGCCGTCGGACGGGATCGCCGCCGAGGTCCAGTCGCCCGCCGGGGTGCCGTTGACCCAGGTGAAGATGTGGTCGATGGCCGCGGAGGCGGCCGACGCCGCGGACGAGGCGCCGCGGACCTCAATGATCTCGGCGCCCCGCTTGGCGACCCGCGGGATGAACTCGTCGGCAATCCATGCCTGGTCGCCGACCGCCTCGGCGCCGCTGCGCCCGCCCACCTCGGCGTGGAAGATGTCCGGGTACTGGGTAGCCGAGTGGTTACCCCAGATCGTGATCTTCTTGATCTCGGCGCTGGGCACGCCGAGTTTCTTGGCGAGCTGCGCGATCGCGCGGTTGTGGTCAAGCCGAGTCATCGCGGTGAACCGCTCGGCGGGCACGTCCGGAGCGTGCGTCTGGGCGATGAGCGCATTGGTGTTGGCCGGGTTCCCGACGACGAGGACCCTGATGTCCTCGGCGGCACCACTGTTGATCGCCTCGCCCTGCGGCTTGAAGATCCCGCCGTTGGCGGACAGCAGGTCGCCACGCTCCATGCCCTTGGTCCGCGGGCGTGCGCCGACGAGGAGGGCCACATTAGTGCCCTCGAAGGCCCGCTTGGCGTCGTCGAACACGTCCACCCCCGCCAGTAGCGGGAAGGCGCTGTCCTCGAGCTCCAGCGCCGTGCCCTCCGCCGCCCGCACGGCCTGCGGGATCTCCAACAGACGCAACTTCACCGGCGTGTCCGCACCCAGCAGCTGGCCCGACGCGATGCGGAACAGCAGCGCGTAGCCGATCTGACCGGCAGCGCCGGTTACGGTGACGTTGACGGGCGTTGAGCTCACTGGCTTCTCCTGGTGCAGATCACGGAAGATCGGGGTGCGGCCCGTGTCGTCCTCGTAACGATCCCGAGCCGGCCGGGTAACCGGTCCTGGAGCTGGAACGTCTTCTGCCGCCCCAGCGATGCTAGTCCGAGGCTAGTCCGAAGTTCTTGGTCAGGAGGCACGGGCGGCGCGGACGCGGCTCACATCGCGGCGCCACGATGGGGCACGTGCTACCGGCCGATCTCGGTCCCGCACCGTGGTACGGGCGGGACCAGCGCGAAACGTTTCGCGTCCGCGGTGACCTGAAGGAAGGTGTAGCAACGGTTGATCTGCCCGAAATGGGTGGCGAAGTTGACGGGGACGGGCAGCAACCCGTCCGCGTCATAGCCGCGCACCGCCCGCAGGCCCCTGATGAACGTCTCCCGGCTGGGGCATGGCCCGGCGGCCACCAGACCGCGCAGGAACATGTCCGCCGAGATCCACCCGGACAGGGCCGCCTGCTGGGCCGGCGGGGACACCTGGGGCGCGTACTCCAGCATGGCCTGCAGGAACCGCTGGTGAGCGGGAGTCTCCTGCTCGAACGGCAGGTAGTCGACGAAGCTGTAGACCCCGGCCAGCACTCCGCCGAACAATTGCAGGAGACGCTGGTCGTAGCCGGTGGGCGACAGGATGACCCGCAGATCCGCCCGGGCCGCCCGGGCGCCCAGGACCACCTGGCCGAAGGCGGCGCCGGTGACGGCGCCGACCAGGACGTCCGCGCCGCTGTCGCGCACCTTCCGGCCGATGCCCGGGATGTCGATCGGCCCGGTCGCGTCGATCCGGCCGAGCACCCGCACCCCGGCCGCGGCGAGGCTCAACRCCATCTTGTCGGCGAGGGTCACGGAGGTCGCCGAGAACCCGGACTGGGCGATGATCGCCCGGTGGCCGCCGCGCTCGGCGACGAACTCACCCCAGGTCGTGACGGACGGCCCGTCGAAGATCATATTTGAGTAGCTGAACATGTTGTCGTTATGGGTCCAGGCCGCCTCCAGCGAGGTACCGGTCACCGGTATTCGCCGGCTATTGAGATAACCGGCGGAACCACTGGCCACGGAGGTCGACTCGATGATTCCGAACACCTGGTCGTTCTCCACGAGCCCCCGGGCGGCGGCCTGGTTTCCGGCGGGATTCGAGGCGTCATCCCGCCAGACATAGACCACTTTTCGGCCATACACACCGCCCGCCTTGTCGGCCACCCCGAGCCGGGCGTCCACCCCGGCCCGGAAGGAGCGGAACAGTGACGCCGCGTTTCCGGTGTCCGGATAGAGCAGGCCGAATCTGATCGCGTCCGGAGCGACGCCCGGCGCCGCGCAGGCCGGGGACGCGGTCGGCCCGTCGGTGGAGACCCGGCAGCCGACCGCTCCCAAGCCGATCAGGAGGCTCACGAGCCCGAGCAGCGCGGCCCGGCGGTCCGCACGACGGCGCCGAGGCCGGTGCGGCCCGACTCCCAGAGCCGTGACGCTCCCCACTCCATCAAGCCTGAACCAGAAGAACCACCCTTCGATGCCATTCCGTTGATTTTGTGAGATTCACCGAAGATCGATCGCTCCCGGTTTCAGGATCCGATCCCGCTTCGGGCTCCCCACGCGGTGCCGCGTGGGGAGCGATACCGCGTGGGGGTGGGGCCCGGTCGGCCCGGTCAGTCCGGTCGGCCCGGTCAGAACGCCGCCGCGGCGGCCCGGGCGATGGCCTGGTCAAGGGGGGCGGGACCACCGCTMACCCCGACGGCCCCCACGATCACCCCGTTCCGCCACAGCGGCAGCGCACCGGGCAGACCGGTGACGACCGGTTCCGCCGGCGACGGACGCTCCCGTCCGACGCGGCCGTCACCYGTGGCAGGTGCCTCGCCGCCGGCATGCGCCTCGCCGCCGGCATGCGCCTCGCCGCCAGCGTGTCCCTCGCCACCGGTATGACTGACCAGATGGGCCGGCGGAGCCCAGGCCCGAGCCGCGCACGCCTTGTCGACGGAGATATCCGCGGTCTCGAGCCGGGCATTGTCCATCCGGACGTGGGCAACCAGAATTCCGGCGTGGTCAACGACAGCAATGTTAACCGGTTGACCGAGGTGAACCGCATATTTCTCCCCGGCGGCGATGATCCGACGGGCGTCCTCGAGCGATACGGTCATCCGCGACTCTCCCCATAAAGCGGCGTTCCGGTGCGCTTGACCATAGGCCCTGGCTGACCGTCAGGTGGTGGAAGGCGCGCCGCGTAACCACCGTCGCGCATGGCACTCCCGAGCGGCGAACGGCAGGATAACGGCAGGATACAGGTGGACACCGGGTATCCCCGGGCCCCMGGCCGGGGAACCGGAGGGTCAGGTCGCGGCGACGAGCGGGAGGACGGCCCGGGGGCAGCGGTGGATCAACCTGCTGGAGAGATAGCCGCCGCCCAGCAGGTCCAGCAGAGCACCGGCGCCCGGATGATCCAGCCGGCCGACCCGGTGCAGGCCGCGCAGACGCAACAGACCGGGCAGGTGCGCCTCGATGGCTCGTTGGTCGGGCCGGGGAGCTCCATCGAGCCAGGTGTCGAACCGCGCGCCGGTCATGATTTCCCACACGACCGTGTCCGCGACGGCACCGGTGCCGTCGGTGACGGTCACCAGATGGGGTACCCGGATCAGATCGGCGAAGCCGCTGAGATCCGGCCGCACCCCGGCGGTGACGACGTTGTCACCGACCTCCGGCTCGCTGCCGGACCCGGGGGGGCCGCCGGGGGCGGGCGTACCGCCTGCTCCCGGCCGTCTCAGGGCATTGCGCAGATGAGAGGCGAACGCCAAGGCCAGCGCGCTGCGACCTGGCGGGCTGGCCTGAGCGTGCAGGACGATGGCGTCGACTCCCGGCGCGCGGAGCCGCTCGGCCGCCGCGCGAACCAGCCAGGCCGGCTCGACCAGGACGAAACCGACCTGCGCGCGCCGCCGCTCCTCGATGGCGTCACAGCCGCGGATGGCGTCACAGCCGCGTCCTGACGGGGTCCGCACCCTCATGGACTCGTGAATCCACTGGCAGGTGATGAGCCCGTCGGCACCGGGAAGTGAGAGGAGCGGCAGATCCTCCGAGCTGAAGATCCGTTCAGGGATCGACGTGGGCATACTGTCTCCGTCTCGCCACGCGCCCGCCCGGTCCGGCCGGGCACCGCCCCCCAGGCCACAATCGGCCGCGGTGCCCACACCGTCCACGACCCGGTGTGGGCTCCCTGCATAGGGAGCCCACAYGGCGATGGAACGTACCCGCCTCGTCGAGGCTGCCGGAACCGGGAAGGCCATGACGGGCGCGACTACTGGAGCAGGTTGTCKAAGTCGCCGTCTTTGGCCCCGAGTATCAGAGCCTCGATTTCAGCTCGGGTATACACCAGAGCGGGTCCGTTTGGATGCCGAGAGTTACGGACGGCAACTTCGTCACCCGGAAGCTTCGCCATTTCGACGCAGTTTCCCTGCGAGTTGCTCCGACRACTCTTCTGCCATGTCACGCGCTGCAGTGCCGCGGCGGACATACCGCTGTAGATCTTGGTCATGTCGATCTCCTGAAGCCCCGGGAAGCCATGCCGCCACGGCCCCGACCCACGCCGTCCGCTCGCCATACCACCGACGGGCCAACCACCGACCGCCGGCCGACCGCCAGCCAAACCCACGATGGAACACCCCCCCGGAAGACCGTCCCATCATGCCAGCGTGTGCGGCTGCACGAACTTTGGCTCACGATACAGCACGGTCGGGTGCACGTGCATCAAGCGGGTGACAGATGCCCGGCCCGACGCCTCGCGCCGCCGCGGCCTCCACGCCGAACCAGTCCCGGGGCGGCCCCAGGGAAGCCCAAAGAAAGATCAAGAGAAGATCAAGGGAGCATCGACAGCTTCCGACGAAGGCGCCGAGAATGTTGATATAACTACCAAAAGCACTAAAAATCCCATCACAAGAACCATGCAGGCACCACGAATCTGCGCCCAGTCCGCCCGTGAGGCTCCGCAGAAGGACCATGGACGGGCCTCGACCCCACTAGGCGAAACGTCCGAAAAATCCGAAGAGTGACGAATCCGACCCATGCGCCAGGCACCCGTACAAGGCGGCCGCGGACCGAGCCGGGAGAAAAAGATCCCCGGTCTGGGGCGAGACGCGCGCTCACGACGGGGCACTCCGGCTCCCCGGACGACGGGAGGCCGGCCGCGCGCGACCTGACTGTGCACAAGGTCATAGCCTCGGCGTAGCGAAAACCGTGGCCCTTCCGGTCCACTCGTGGTCCCGGGGCCCGCGACATAGCTGTAAAACAACGGGGGACACCTCGACAGCACTCGACGGAGATCGTGCACCAGAACCAGCGCGGCGGCGAAGAGCGCCGGCGTGAACCCGGAGAGATCCGCGGAGGGACCGGACGGCGGAGGGACCGGACGGCGGAGGGACCGGACGGCGGAGGGGAACCCGATGGGGAGAGTGGGGGGAGGAGCGAAGAGGGGTGCAGCCGTGGAGAGTAACACTAGGAAGCACACGATCGCCGTCCGGGGGCCCGAAGTCCTCACGCCCCTGGAATCTGGCACCGTGAGAGTGGAATGTCCGGACATGTCATCGTCCACACCATTGCGCCTGCACCCGACAGCCGGGGGCACCCCTACCCCCCGTTAAACGGAGACCCGTCGTCGGCGCTCCCCGTAAGCGTGTATACAAATAATCCTCACCACGCTAAACACGCGCGTGTCACCCAGACGAGAGAACCAGCCACCCATCCGGAACCAGAAGATCGAGTATCTTACTCTTGCGTTGACCATGGCRAGGGGGCCGACCGTGACGACAGCTCAGCCGGGAAGTGGACCGACCGTACGTCGGATCCTGCTMGGCTCTCAGCTCCGTCGACTTCGCGAGGAGAAGGGCATCAGCCGGGAGACCGCCGGCTACCACATCCGCGCATCAGAGTCGAAGATCAGCCGGATGGAGCTTGGCCGCGTCAGCTTCAAAGAACGCGACGTCGCCGACCTGCTGACCTTCTATCAGGTCACGGACGATGCAGAGCGCGCCCCATTGCTGGYCCTTGTCCGGGAGGCGAACGCCGCTGGCTGGTGGCAGAACTTCAACGACGTTCTCCCGTCCTGGTTCCAGCCGTACATCGGCTTGGAGGAGGCGGCCCAGCTCATCCGGACCTACGAACTCCAGTTCATTCCGGGCCTGTTGCAGACCGAGGACTACGCCCGAGCGATCATCACGCAAGGTAGTGGTGGCCTACCAGTCGACGTCATCGAGCGCCGGGTCAGCGTGCGGCTCAACCGGCAGAAGCTGCTGTGCCGTAAGGACCCGCCACGGCTCTGGATAGTCATCGACGAGGCGGCGCTGCGTCGGCCGATCGGCGGACCGAAGGTGATGCGGGCCCAGCTCGAGCACCTCATCGCCGTGTCCGAGCTGCCGAACCTCACCCTGCAGGTGATGCCGTTCGCCTTTGGCGGCCACGCGGCGGAGGGTGGGGCCTTTACGATCCTCCGCTTCCCCGAAATGGACCTGCCGGACGTGGTCTACCTGGAGCAGCTCACCGGTTCCGCCTACCTCGACAAGCGCGAGGACGTCGACCGGTACATGGAGGTGTATAACCGGCTCAGTGTCGACAGCACGACCCCGGGTGACACTGCCGAGCTGCTACGGCGCATCATCACCGAGCTCTGAACGCGGTTCGCTCCCAGCCCGCCGACCGGCTGCCCCGCCGGCCCGCCGGCCTAACTACTCGGCCAGCCCACCGGCCCGCCGTTCTGCTGGCCTGCCGTCCTACTGCTCCGCCATCCCGCCGTTCCGCCGGCCTACTACTCCGCCAGCCCACCGATCGACTCGACCCGCCCGGTCGGGTCCGTGACCGCGCTCGCCGCCGGCCAGGTCAGCTCCAGGCTGAGACACCGATCGTCCAGCTCCACCGCGACCTCGATCCCGCCCGCGTCCTCTCCCCCGCGGCCGAGCTGCGGGGGCGGCAGGCCCTGCGGCCAGGGCAGCGAGACGAAAACACTGCCGCCGGCCGGCGTCCACAGGACCGTCACAATCGCCCGGCCGCCGGGGACGGCGGCGAGCACCTCCCGCACCTGATCGGCCACCATGGCCCGCACAGGAGCTGGCGCGAGCCGCAGATCGCCGGACAGCTGGATCTGGACGGTCATTCCCGCGGCCTCGGCGTCGGCGACGACCACGTCGAGGTCCGCCAGCGCCGACGACGGACCACCCCCGGTGATCATGCGACGGACAGCGGCCGCCCGCATCGCGCACCTGCTCCGAACGGCGGCTTCCCGCGGGTCCAACCAACCGCCCGCGACCCCGTCGAGTAACGGCAGCACCTCCCACCCCAMGGTGCGCAACCACTGCGCCCGCTCCCACCTGATCATGGTGGACGCATCCACCTGGGCGGCGACCTCAGCCTCGGCGGCCAAGGCGCGGGCGGTCGTCTCCGCGGTGCCGCGCAGCAGGGGACCCAGCATCGCGGTCACGATCTGCACCCCGCACGCACCGTAGATCAGTACCCCCAGCCGCGCCAGCACCAGCGATTCGGTGCTACCGCGCAGGAACACCGCAACGATCATCATGGCAATCGCGACCAGCAGCGCACCCACCCATTCCCAGAGTGGCCGGGAGGCGGTGATGAACGCTAGGAGCAGGGGAAGCACGAGCAACGGCCAGTCCGCAATCCGGACGATGTCCGCGCCGACGGTGTTCGCTATGCCGGCGACGGCGACGGCGACGGCCAGGAACAGCAGCACGGCCGCCTCGGGACCGCTGATCGGCCGACTCCGTCCGCGCCGGACGAAGACGACGGTGAGCACGGCCACCAGCAGCCACAGCGCTCCCGCTCCGGCCATCGTCCGCACCCACCCACCCGTGCCGACCAACGGCACGAGCATGATGATCAGCCACAGCCCGGCGATCTGCCCGAGCGCCCGGCGCAGCCCGGCGGCATAGGCGTCGCGTAGCTCGGCGGCGATCGCGGCGACGTCCCKACGATCGGCGACCCGCCCGCCGGCCCTTCCRGCTCCGTGATCATCCCGATCGCCACGATCATCGCGATCATCGCTTGGATGTGGTCGCGTCACGTGCCCCGTCGTCGCGTCCGGGGCGCGCCACTGCAGTTCCACAACGGTGCCCTGCCCCGGGCGCGCGTCGATGCGGGCGGTCCCGGCAACATCCACCAGCCGTCCGACGATGGACTCGCGCAGCCCGAGCCGGGCGGAGTCGACCCGCCGCGGGTCGAAGCCGCACCCGGCGTCGGACACCGTCACGATGAGCAGGCCCGGGCCACCGCCGAGGAGCAGCGAGGCACGCCGGGTGCCGGCGTGCCGTTCCACGTTGACCAGCGCCTCGCCGACCGCTCCGACGAAGGCCTCCACGACCACCGCCGGGGGCTCACCGGGAGGTTCCCCCGCGATGGCTGGGAGACGCTGGTCGTCGAGGCTGACCTGCAGCCCCCGTCGAGTGGCGTCGCGGACGACCTCGGCCAGCCGCTCGCCGATCGGCGGACCGACCTCGTCGTCCCGGTCGAGCAGGCCGCGCACGGCGGTGAGGCTCTGCGCACATCGACGCCGGGTGAGTTCCACGTCCCGTCCCCCGCCCCAGGCGATGCCGGTCAGGGTGTTCAGCACCGTGTCGTGGATGACTCGCTCCCGTTCCCGGCGGTCGCGGGCGACGGCGAGGACGACCGCCTCGCTGCGGTGCCGGGCCGCGACGTTCGCCCAGCGCTGGTCGGCCGTGCGGGCGATCCGGCGCAGTCGACCGATCGCCAGCCCGAGTAGACCGGGAATGATCAGCAGCATGGCGGTCTGAGAGAAGACCTGGGGATTGTGGCCCCAGCCGCCTACGAGAGTGGCGCCGCACAGCGTCAGGAGCAGGACCGACGCGACGGCCGTCGGAAATGTCCAGACCGTCACGATCCCGGCGTTGATGGCGGTCAGGAAGACGAAGTTCCCGCTGTCCCCCACCGAAGCGGGCGGCAACCAGGACGAGGCCGTCAGGGCGAGGACCGCCGACATCGCGACCGTGACGGTGGTCATCGATCGACGGATCCCGCGTCGCAGGCCGACGACGCAGAAGACGAGACCGCCGATGGCCGTCAGCCCCGCGACGGCCATCGCCGCCGGCCTGTGGTCGTACCAGCGCCAGACCGCGACGTAGCACACCGTCAGCAGAACCGCGACCGCCCGCAGGGTGACGAGGACGCGCCCCATGACCTGTTCCAGCGCCTGGTAAGCCCGGCCCAGCTCGACGGAGGCTCGGCCCAGCTCGAGCGCGCCCTCCCCGAAGGCGGTCACCGTGCCCGCGGAGGCGGAGGCGGAGGCGGAGGCGACCGTGGGCACGGTGGCCGGCGCCACGGACGGGACCGCCTCGCGCACCCCGGACGAGGCCGCCTCCCGCCCGTCGGCRGTCACGCCCTGCCCGGCCCGAGGAGGTCGCCCGGACCAGGGTGGGGGCCGACTTCGCACCTCATCATCATGAGGGCTCAGCCCCCTCAACATCGAGGTTCCTGTCGACGACAAGGTTGCGACGGCACAGAGGTTGCGACGGCACAGAGGTTGCGACGGCACAGAGGTTGCGACGGCATAAAGGCCGCGACGGCGTCGAGCGGCGGCCCCCCGCCGACCGGGTGGGCTGTTGGCAGGCTACCGGCCGCACCTCGCCTTGGTCGGCAAAGGACCGCCTCGCCTCTCATCCGTCGAACCTCTCATCCGTCGAAGAGGTAACGGGATGGCCCGACCTCCAGTTCAGGGGAGCAAGACACGGTCCAGGGACCGCAGACCGTGCTCAGGTCCCCAAAATTCGCCGGCCGAAGAGTCGTCGCCGCCGCCCGACGGGCCGGAGGAACGCAACGCCGCCGGGACAGCTGTGCCCTAGGCTTAACGACGTGTGGAAAGGCAGCTCTTGAATCCTCCCGCCACGCCGCCGCCCACGCCGCCGCAGCAGCCGTCACCACCGGCAGGCCCAGTGCCACCGGCAGGCCCAGTGCCACCGGCAGGCCCAGTGCCACCGGCAGGCCCAGTGCCACCGGCGGAGCTGTCCGCGCGGCTGACCGGGTTGTCTCCTCGCGACGCCCATCGGCTGGGCCGACGGCTCGCCGAGAGCCGGCGCACCCGCGAGCCCGCCGCGCGCCAGCGGGCCCTACAGGCCATCGCCGCCGAGGTGGACCGGGCATCGCTACGGCTGGAGCGGCGCCGGGCCAGCGTTCCGACGCTCGACTACCCCGACATCCTTCCGGTCACCCAGCGCAAGGACGAGATTCTCGCCGCGATCCGGGATCATCAGGTGGTCGTCGTCGCCGGGGAGACCGGGTCCGGCAAGACCACCCAGCTACCGAAGATCTGCCTGGAGCTCGGCCGCGGGGTCCGGGCGATGATCGGGCACACCCAGCCGCGCCGAATCGCCGCGCGTACCGTCGCCGACCGCATCGCGGAGGAACTGCGCACCCCGGCTCCCCAGATGGGCGGCGTCGTCGGCTACCAGACCCGGTTCACCGACCAGGTGCACGAGAACACGCTGGTCAAGCTCATGACGGACGGCATCCTGCTGGCCGAGATCTCCTCCGATCGCCAGCTGCGCCGCTACGACACGCTCATCATCGACGAGGCGCACGAGCGCAGCCTCAACATCGACTTTATCCTCGGCTACCTGCGGTCGCTGCTCCCCCGCCGGCCGGATCTCAAGATTGTCATCACCTCCGCGACGATCGAGACGGCCCGGTTCTCCGCCCACTTCGCGGGTGCCCCGGTCATCGAGGTGTCCGGGCGCACCTATCCGGTCGAGGTCCGCTACCGCCCGCTCGTCCCGGCGGCCAGCGGCCCAGCCGGCGGCCCAGCCGGCGGACCAGCCAGCGGCCCGGCCGACGCGCGGAGGACCGGCAGGGAGAACGGCGAGGCCGAGMGCGACCAGACCCAGGCCATCAGCGAGGCGGTCGACGAGCTGTGCGCGGAGGGCCCGGGCGACATCCTGGTGTTCCTCAGCGGCGAACGGGAGATCCGCGACACCGCCGAGGCACTCACCCGCGAGCAGCGGCCGAACACCGAGATCGTGCCGCTCTACGCCCGCCTGTCCGCCGGCGAGCAGCACCGGGTGTTCCAGCCGCACACCGGACGGCGGGTGGTCCTGGCCACCAACGTCGCCGAGACCTCGCTGACCGTGCCGGGGATCCATTATGTGATCGACCCGGGCACCGCCCGGATCTCCCGCTACAGCCACCGCACCAAGGTGCAGCGGCTGCCCATCGAACCGATCTCGCAGGCCTCCGCCAACCAGCGCAAGGGGCGCTGCGGGCGGACCGCCGACGGCATCTGCATCCGCCTCTACAGCGAGGAGGACTTCGCCGGCCGGCCGGAGTTCACCGATCCGGAGATCCTGCGGACGAACCTGGCCTCGGTCATCCTGCGGATGGCCGACCTTGGCCTCGGCGAGATGGCCACGTTCGGGTTCCTCGATCCGCCCGACCCCCGCCAGATCAGCGACGGCGAACTGCTCCTCGCCGAGTTGGGGGCGTTCGACGCCACCGCGTCCGATCCCCGTCACCGGATCACTCCCCTCGGCCGGCGGCTGGCGCAGATCCCGGTGGATCCCCGGCTGGCCCGCATGGTGCTCGCCGCCGACGAGCAGGGCTGCCTGCGCGAGGTGCTCGTCATCGYCGCCGCGCTCGCGATCCAGGATCCCCGGGAGCGCCCGGTCGAGCACCAGCAGGCGGCCGACGCCCGCCACGCCCGGTTCGCGGACCCGACCTCGGACTTCCTGGCGTACCTGAACCTGTGGAACTACCTGCGCGACGCCCGCGGCGAGCTGTCGGCCAACCAGTTCCGGCGGATGTGCCGCACGGAGTTCCTCAACTACCTGCGCATCCGGGAATGGCAGGACGTGCACGGCCAGCTCGCCGCGGTGGTCCGCGGCCTGGGGCTCACCCCCCGGGACGACAGCTCCGGCGCGGCCGATCCACGAACCGTGCACCGGGCCCTGCTGACCGGGCTGCTGTCGCACATCGGTCGTTACGACCCGGAGCGCCGGGAGTACGCCGGCGCCCGCGGCGGCCGCTTCGCGCTCTGGCCGGGCTCCGTCCTGGCCCGGCGGTCGAACCGTGCCGAGCGCACCGGGCCGACAGCCACGTCGGCGAACCCGGGGGACCCGGCGGGCGAGGACGCGCCGAAGCGGCCGTCCGGACCACCCGCCTGGGTGATGGCCGCCGAGCTGGTGGAGACCTCCCGGCTGTGGGGCCGCACCGCCGCGCGGATCGACCCGGACTGGATCGAGCCGCTCGCCGCCCACCTGGTGCATCGCACGTACAGCGAACCGCGCTGGTCGCGCCGGCAGGGCGCGGTGCTCGCCGACGAGAAGGTGACTCTGTACGGGGTGACGATCGTCGCCTCCCGGCCGGTCCAGTACAGCCGGATCGACCCGGTCCTGTGCCGGGAGCTGTTTCTCCGGCACGCACTGGTCGAGGGTGACTGGCAGACCCGCCACACTTTCTTCCACGCMAACCGGGAGCTGCTCGCCGACGTCGAGGAGCTGGAGCACCGGGCCCGGCGGCGCGACATCGTCGTCGACGACGAGACGCTGTTCCATTTCTACGACGAGCGCGTCCCCGCGGACATCGTGTCCGCCCGGCACTTCGACGCCTGGTGGCGCAAGGCGCGCCGGACGACCCCGGACCTGCTCGACTTCCCGCGCTCGATGCTCGTCACCGCGGACGCCACGGGAATCACCGAGGCCGACTACCCCGACGTCTGGCAGGCGGGCGACCTCGCGCTGCCGCTGAGCTACCAGTTCGAACCGGGCTCGGCGGCCGACGGGGTCACCGTGCACATCCCGCTGGCCGTGCTGAACCAGGTCGGCGCCGAGGGCTTTGAATGGCAGGTGCCGGGGCTGCGCGAGGAGCTCGTCACCGCCCTCATCCGGGCGCTGCCGAAGGCGGTGCGGCGCAGCTTCGTCCCGGCGCCGAACTACGCCAAGGCGGTCCTGGCGAACATCACGCCACGCCAGGCGCCCCTGCTCACCGCGGTGGAACACGAGCTGCGCCGGATGGGCGGGCCGGAGATCCCGCGCGATTCCTGGTCGCTGGCGGGTGTGCCGGATCACCTGCGGTTCACCTTCCGGGTGGAGGACGCCGGCGGGCGGGTACTGGCCGAGGGCAAGGACCTCGACGCCATCAAGGAGCGGCTGCGCCCGAGGACCCGGGAGGCCGTCGCTGCCGCGGCGGACGGCCTCGAGCGGGCCGGCCTGCGGGCGTGGGGGGACCTCGGCACCCTGCCGAAGGTCGTCGAGCTGCGCCGCGGCGGCAACGTGGCGGGCGGCCACGTGGTGAAGGCGTTCCCGGCGCTGGTCGACGAGGGCGGTTCGGTCGCGGTGCGAGCCGCCGACACCGAGGCCGAACAGCGCCAGCTGATGTGGGCCGGCACCCGGCGCCTGGTGCTGCTGGGCGTCCCCTCCCCGGTGCGCGGCCTCAACGCCCGGCTGTCGAACGCCGCGAAGCTGGCCCTGAGCCACAACCCGCACCGCGACGCCGCCGACCTGCTGGACGACTGTGTGCGGGCCGCCGCCGACCGGTTGATCGCCGCGGCCGGCGGGCCCGCCTGGGACGAAGCGGGCTTCACCGCGCTGCTCGCCGCGGTACGCGCGGGACTGCCCGAGGCCGCCTTCGAGGTGGTCCGCGAGGTTCAGCAGGTGCTCGGCCTCGCCCACGCGGTCGATCTGGCGCTGCGCGAGCTGCGTGCCCCGGCGGTGGCGGCGTCGGTGGCCGACGCGCGTGACCAGCTCATCTCGTTGATCTACCGGGGATTCGTCACCGACACCGGGGCCGACCGGCTGGCGGACCTCGTCCGCTACCTGACCGCGCTGGAACGGCGACTGGAGCGGCTGCCCCGCGATCCCGGGCGGGACAGGCTCAACACCGCGACCGTCGGGCGCGTCCAGGACGCCTATCGGGAGCTGCTCGCCACCGTCCCCGCCGGCCGGGAGCCGGCGCCCGAGATCCGGCGCCTCCGCTGGATGATCGAGGAGCTGCGGGTGAGCCTGTTCGCGCAGAGCCTGCGCACCCCGTACCCGGTTTCCGAGGAACGCGTCTACCGGGCGATCGACGCCATCCTCGGTTAATCCGTTTCGGTGACTATGCCATGCTGGGACGGTGACCGGCGGGGGCGATGGGCACGGCGCTCCCGACTGTTTCGTGTCGTACGCGGACGACGGGCGGGCCTGGGCCGAATGGATCGCCGGGACGTTGGAGGATGCCGGCTACCAGGTCCTGCTTGAGTCCTGGGCGCCGGCGGGGACGCATCGGGTGGGGTGGCTGGACCGGGCGGTGAGCCAGGCCCGGCACACGATCGCGGTGGTCTCCGACGGCTACCTGCGCTCCTCGCCCGCGGTCGCCGAATGGGCGGCGGCGTGGTCGGCCGACCCGACCGGAGGCGAACGCCGGCTGCTGGTGACCAGGGTGGCGGACCGGCCGCTGCCCGGTCTGCTAGGCCAACTCGTCCCGGTCGACCTGTTCGACCGCAGCGAGATCGCCGTCCGGGCCAGCCTGCTCGCGGCCCTGCGCGGCGACCGGCCACAACCGGAACAGCCGCCGGGCTTCCCGGGCCGGCGGGGGATCTTCCCGCCGGAGCTGCCGGCGGTGTGGAACGTGCCGGATCAGCCGGCCCGGTTCGTCGGCCGGACGGCCGCGCTCGCCCGGCTCGACGAGGCGCTGTCCCGCTCGCCGCTGGTCACCGTGACGGGAATCGCGGGGATCGGGAAGACCAGCCTGGTCACCGAGTACGTCCGCCAGCACCGGGCGGATCTCGACGCCGTGTGGTGGGTGCCGGCGAAACGCCCCGAGCTGATCGGCGAGCGGGTGCGCGAGCTCGCCCCGGCGGTGGGCCTGCCCGGCCACGCGGAACCGGCCGCCGTGATCGCGAACCTCGGCCGGGCCGACGGCCGCTGGCTGATCGTCCTCGACGACACCGCCGACGCCGACACGCTGCCGGACTGGCTGCGGCCCACCGAACCCGGCCGGCTGCTACTGACCTCCCGCAACCCCGGCTGGGACCATCTCGGCCCGGTCGTGCCGGTCGGACCGATGGACCGGGCCGAGTCCGTCACCCTGCTCGCCGGCCGGCTGCCCGCCGTCGAACGGACGGTCGCCGACCGGATCGCCGAGCGGCTCGGGGACCACCCGCTCGCCCTCGACCAGGCCGCCCACCGCATCAGCACCGGCCGCACCCCCGCCGAGACCTACCTTCAGGTGTTAATCGACCGGCCGGAGGTCCTCCTGGCGCAGGGGGAGGTGAGCGGGCGGCCCGGGGCCACCGCCGCCACCCTCTGGGACGAGCCGATCCGCCGGCTCGACGCCGAGGCACCGGCCGCCGGCCACCTGCTGCGGATCGTCGCGCACGGCGACAACGAACCGATCCCGATCCGGCTGTTCACCGCCGAGCCGGACGTGATCCCCGATTCCGGGCTGCGGGCGGCGGCCGGCGACCCGCTCGCCCTCGCCGACACCGTCGGCGTCCTGGAGCGGTACGRCCTGGCCCACCGCGACGCGGACACCGTGACGATGCACCGGCTGGTGCGGGCCGCCGTGCACACCCACACCGGCCCCGACCAGGCCGACGAGATCGTCGCGACCATGGCCCGGATGCTGCGCGCGGCCCTGCCCGACGCCGTCACGGCCAACCCGGAAGCCTGGCCCGCCTGGCGGGAGCTGCTCCCGCACACGCTCGCCGTGCTCGACGCCACCGACGCCGACTCCACCGACGCCGACTCCACCGACGCCGACGGGCCGGAGGCCGACGGGCCGGAGGCCGCCTGGCTGGCGGAACGCTCGGCGGCCTACCTGCTCGGGCAGGGCCGAGCCGATCAGGCCCTCCCCCTCGCGGCCCGCGCCCTGGCCGCCCGCGAGCGGCTCGACGGCCCGGTGCACGTCGACACCCTGGCCTGCCGGGAGACCCTCGCGCGGGTCGCCCTCGGCGCCGGACGGATCGACGCCGCCGGCCGCCTGGCCGAACACACCGTCGCCGACCGCGAACGCATCCTCGGCCCCGAGCACCCCGACACCCTGGTCAGCCGGGACACCCTAGCCCAGCTATTCCAGAAGGTCGGCCAGACCGACCGCGCGGTCGAGATGTTCCAGCGCACCCTCGCCACCCGGGAACGCATCCTCGGCCCCGAGCACCCCGACACCCTGGAAGGCCGGCACAGCCTCGGCCGCGCCTACGACGCCGCCGGCCGCGGCGACGAGGCGGCCCGGCTGCTGCGGGACACCCTCGCCGACCAGCGGCGGATCCTCGGCCCGGAGCACCCCGCCACCCTCGACACCCGCCACAGCCTCGCCGTCGCCTACCGCCGGATCGGCGCGGTGGGCGACGCCGTGCCGCTGTTCGAGCAGACCCTCGCCGCCCGCGAACGGGTCCTCGGCCCCGAGCATCCCGCCGCCCTCGGCACCCGCCACCAGCTCGCCGTCACCCATCACCAGGCCGGACGGCTCGACGACGCCACGCGCGAGTTCGGCCGCGCGCTGACCGGCCGCGAGCGCACCCTCGGCCCCGACCACCCCGACACCCTCGAAACGGTCGACGGACTCGCCCGCGCCCACCTGTACGCCGGACGGCTCGACGACGCCGCACGCGAGTTCGGCCGCGCGCTGACCGGCCGGGAACGCGCCCTCGGCCCCGACCACCCCGAGACCACCGAGACCCGCGAGAGCCTCGCCACCGCCCACCTCAGGCTGGGCCGGCCCGGCGAGGCCGTCCCCCATCTCGAACGCGCCCTCGACCGCCACGAGCACGTCCTCGGCCGCGCGCACCCTTACACTGTCGAGGCCCGGAACGCCCTCGCGACGACCTACCGGCGCACCGGGCAGCTTGAGGCGGCCGTGCCGCTGCTCGAACGGCTGCTCGCCGACCGGAGCCGGGCGCACGGCGTCGGCGACGCGCGCACCCTGCGCACCGCCGACGGGCTCGCCGAGGTCTACCGGACCACCGGCCGGCTTCCGCAGGCCGTCGGCCTGAACGAACGTGTCCTCGCCGTCCGCGAGCGGCTCCTCGGCCCCGGCCACCCCGACACCCGCGCCACCCGGGGCGCCCTCGCCGACACCTACCGCCAGGCCGGCCGGCCCGCCGACGCCGTCCCCCTCTACCGCGCCGCGCTCACCGACGCGCTGCGCGAGCACGGCCCGTTCTATCCGGACAGCACCCGGGCCCGTCGCACCCTCGCCGACACTGTCGGCGAGACCCGCCACGATCAGCCGCCGCCCCTCGAACGGCCGATCCCGGTGGAGCCGAGATTCCGCCACCGCGACCCCTGACTGGCGCCGGCACGCCGGTCACCGCGGGTCGGCTGGCTCGTCGGATGCGGCCGGCTCGTCGGGGTCGACGGGGTCGACGGGCGGAAATCGATCAAGCAGCTCCAGCTTGCGGAGCAGCGCCTCGTCCGCCGCCCCCCGCGCCGGCCGCCCGCCCTCCGCCACCGCCCRCTCGCGGTCCTCCGCCCGGCGCCGTGCCGCCTCCCGGGCGGACTCCGCATCCATCCGGTCCAGCAGCTCCTGCCTATACCGCTCGAACCACTTCCGGTTCTCCCGCCGCTCCTGTTCGGCGGCAAGCTCATTCGTCAGCTCCTGGCCATGCCGCGCCCTCCACACCCTGCTGAACGAGCCGTCCCAGTCGACCGGACGGAAGTCGAACCTGCCCGCAAACGTCGCCCCAGCCTCATCCRCCCCCGCGTCGGCGTCCGGCCCCGGCTCGRCATCGGGCGCCGGCTGCCCGGAMGGTTCCCGACCGGCTGGCGACCGCRCCCCCGGTTCACGCTCGGCCGCGGGCTCACCTGACGGATCGGCGGTTTCCTCGGACATCACAGTCTTCTCCCGTCCCTGAGGCTCACCGTCATGATCCCACCATCACCGGCCCGCCGTGCCCCCCACCACGGTCCCTCCAGGGATGATCAGCGACATCTTGATGTGCCGGACCGGCCGCGGTGGTACCGGTGTTGCGATCCCTCCAGGGATGATCAGCGACCCGCTGGTAAAGCTGCAGGTCAACGCCATGATCTACGATGGTCCAGGGGCTACTTTTGCAGCGGTCCGGCGGTAGTGCAACAGCCCAGGCCAGAGCCATGATCGACAGCCATGAGCATCGAGCTCCGGCTGCCCATTGCGACGCCGAGCCACTCCGTCTCGACAAAATCCGGGATGCGGCAGACGTGGACGCYGTCAACGGCCTGAGGATCGGGTGGGACTTGGGGATCGGACGGGACTTGGGGATCGGACGGGACGAGTGGCCCGCGGGACATGAGAAGGGCCGCACGAGTGCGACCAGGTGTGACGCGGGCCTGGGCCGTGCGGCCTGCTGTTCCCATCCCGCCCTGACCATGATCTTCCGTGCGCCCCTCGCCGATCTGGYCGCGGAGCTCGCCCCCACCATGGGCCGCCGACTTCCGCCCCCCGGTCGCTACCCGAGGTCCAGGACGGACGTGCCGGCGACCGCCGAGCAGACGTGCAGCACGGCCCGCCGGTCGGTGAGCGCGGTATACGCCGGCTCGAACGCGTCGGTGAAGGCGGTCAGCCGGGACCGGTCGACGAGGGCCACCGCACAGCCCGCGAAACCACCGCCGGTCATCCGGGCGCCGWAGCACCCCGGAGCCGCCGAAGCCGCCTGGACCGCCGCGTCGAGTTCCGGACCCGACACCTCGAAGTCCTCCCGGATCCCGCGATGCCCCGCCAGCAACAGCCGCCCGGCCGTTGGGGCGTCGCCCGCGCGCAGTGCCGCGGCGACGGCGTCGACCCGGGCGTTCTCGGCGACGACGAACCGGGCCCGGCGCAGCGCGGCCGGATCCAGCGCGACCGGATCCAGCGCGACCGGATCCGGCCCGGTCCCGCCGGCCGCTCCGCCCGGCCGGGTTGTCCCATCCGACCGGGCGGACCTGCCGAGCCGGGCCACCGCCTCGTCCATCGACCGGGGCGTGAGGTCCCGCAGCGCGGCGACGCCCAGCGCCCGCGCCGCCCGCTCACACTCCGCCCGGCGGGTGGCGTACTCGCTGGTCACCACCTGTCGGCGCGAGCCGGTGTCGATGACCACCACGGCCAGCCCGCCCGGCAGCGGCACCGGCTCGGTTGTCAGCGTGCGGCAGTCGATCCGCAGCGCGTGGCCGGCCACGCCTGCGGCGCAGGCGAACTGGTCGAGCAGGCCCGTCGCCGCCCCCACCCAGAGGTTCTCCGCCCGCTGGGCGAGCAGCGCGAGCTCCGTCGGCGATGGCGTCAACCCGGCGAGATGCGCACCGGCCAGGGCGACGGCCAGCTCCAGCGCGGCCGAGGAGGACAGTCCCGCGCCGACGGGGATGTCGCTGGCCAGCGTGCCACGCCAGGGCACCAAGCCCCCTCCGGCGGGGAAGCCCGACCCGGCGGCGGCACGGGAGCCCCCCGATCCGGCGGCGGCGCGGGAGGCCGACTCGGCGGCCAGCATCACCGCGACGCCTTCGACATACCGGACCCATCCGGGTGCCCGGGCGGACACCGGCGTGTCGAGGCCCGGCGGCGGCAGCGGGATCACGGCGGGCACCGCGTCCTGCTCGGACACCAGCCGGAGCTCGGGTGCCTCGTTACGGCGCAGGGCGATGCACAGCTCCCGGTCGATGGCCACCGGAAGACAGAAGCCGTCGTTGTAGTCGGTGTGCTCGCCGATGAGGTTCACCCGGGCGGGCGCGYGGACGAGGTGGGTGGGCCGCTCTCCGTAGGTCTCGACGAACGCGCGCACCGCACGCTCGGTGGCCGGATGCTCGGTGGCCGGATACTCGGCGGCTCTCATGACGCCAGTGTCGGGGAGTCGCGGGCCCTGCGGCACGCGGAATGACCACGGCCGCGCGGGCTCGGCTCAGGTCCGGTTCGCGGCGACGGGAGCCATGACGGCGCGCAGCCGGTCCGCGGCTGCCTCCGGGGTGAGGTCGCGCTGCACGTCGGCGAGCATCTCGTAGCCGACCTGATGCTTGCGAATGGTCGGGGAGCGCAGCAACGGCGGATAGAAGTGGGCGTGCAGCTGCCAGAACGCCGCGGGTGGATCGCCGGGTCCCCAACCAGGATCAAGGTCCGGCCCCAGCCCCCACTCCGGCCCCAGCCCCGACTCCGGCTCCGGCTCCGACCCCAGCTCCGGCCCCGGCCGGGGTCCGGGCGCGGGATGCGGCCCGGGAGCCCCGTGCCAGCCCATCGAGAACGGGAAAGGATGGTCGAACAGGGCGTCGTAGCCGGTGAGGAGGCGGCCGAGCAGGCGGGACAGCCCGTCCCGCTGGTCGTCGGAGAGCGCGGCGAGGCGGTCGACCGGATGCCGGGGCAGGAGCAGGGTCTCGAACGGCCACAGCGCCCAGAACGGCACGACGACGAGCCAGTGCTCCTCCGCCAGGATCACCCGCTCCCCCGCCGCCGTCTCGATCTCGGCGTAGTCCATCAGCAGGGAGCTGCCAGACCGGGCGAAGTGCTCCCGCTGCCGCGCGTCCTCGGCGGCTGGCTCGTCGGGCAACGCGTCGCAGGCCCAGATCTGACCGTGGGGGTGCGGGTTCGACGCGCCCATCGCGGTGCCGCGGTTCTCGAAGACCTGCACCCAGCGCCAGGTGCGGGAGAGTTCCTCCTCCTGCGCCGCCCAGGTGTCCACGACCGCCCGGACCTCGGCCGGAGTCATGTCGACGAGCCCGCGATCATGACGAGGGCCGAAGCACACGACCCGGCAGGTCCCCCGGGCCGGTTCGCTGCGCAGCAGGCCCGATCCGGGACCCGCCGGCCACACCGGGGCCGGGTCGGCGGACGGGGCGACAGGCGGGTCGGCGGGCGGGGCGACGAGCAGGGCTGCGGGCCGAACCGGGTCGGGACGCAGCGCCGGGAAGTCGTTGGTGAACACGTAGGTACCGGAGTAGGAGGGGTTACGTTCACCGCCGGCCCGGAGGTTACCCGGGCAGAGGTCGCATAGAGGATCATGGGCGACCGCGGCCGGCACCGGCGGTGGTTCCTGACCGCCGTGCCACGGTCGCCGCGTCCGCCCCGGCGAGACCAGAACCCAACGGCCGGTGAGCGGGTTGAACCGCCGATGCGTGATGTCGTCCATTGCGACGAAGCCTGCCATGGGCGGCGACCGCGGCAAACGCGCTGCCGGGACGGCCCGGGGTGATCCCCGTTACCACGAAGCCGAGGCGTGACGAGGGGCGACGCGGGGCAACGAGGGGCGGCGAAGCATGACGATGCGTGACGGGACATGACGGGACGAGGCGTGACGAGGCGTGACGACCAGCCCGTCGCGGCGCCGCCGGGTTCCKGGAACCTCATGTTGAGTTCAACTTCAACGCCATAGTCTGCGGGCATGCTTCCTACCGATATGATGACTGTGGGTGAGCTCTCGCAGCGAAGTGGCTTCGCCGCGTCGGCGCTGCGCTTCTACGAACAGCAGGGCCTGCTCACCGCCACCCGGACCTCGGGTGGGCAGCGCCGGTACGAGCGCCATGTCCTGCGGCGGCTGGCGTTCATCCGCGCCGCCACCGCGGTCGGGCTCAGTCTCGACGAGGTGCGGGAGACCCTGTCGACGCTGCCCGAGTCGCGCACGCCGACCAAGGCGGACTGGTCCGCGATCTCGCGGCGGTGGYGCGGCCGGCTGGACGACGAGATCGCGGCCCTGGTCGCTCTGCGTGACGGACTCAACTCGTGCATCGGCTGCGGCTGCTTGTCGCTGCGAAGCTGCCGCATCTCGAATCCGCACGACCGGATCGCCGAGCTGGGGCCGGGCGCTCGCGCGCTGCCGGCTGCGCTGCGCCGGACCCGCAACCCCCTCGATCGGTGTGGTCAGCCCGTCCGATAGGACATCGGACAGGACATCCGCGATAGGACAGACGCGACGGTACGCGGGTGGCGGTCCATCGCCGGACCGACATGAGCCAGATCCGGGACGCCGGACCGGGATGCCGGACCGGGATGCCGGATCCGGGACGAGGAGGGGTAGTGGGAGACACATTCGGCATGTTCCAACCGGGTGCCAGCAACGGCGAACCGAGGAGCGGGCGCAGCCAGACGGTCGGTACGGATCCCGTCTCCGGGCTGCCCAGCCGGGTCTCGGCGCACCGTTCGCCCGACATGCCGCCGGACGGTCCCGGTCCGGTGCGGGCCCGTCGCCGCCGCCCGTTAATCGTCGGCATCGGTGGCAGCAGCCGGGCGAACTCCACCACCCACCAGGCCCTGGCGACGGTGCTGGCGATGATGGGGCAGGCCGGCGCGGAGACGATGCTGCTCGGTGCGGCGGACCTGGACCTGCCGATGTACGCGCCGGAACGCCAGGAACGTCCCGCCGCCGCGCTGCGCCTCCTCGCCGCCGTCGAACGGGCCGACGGCCTCGTGATCGCGACTCCCGGCTACCACGGCGGGATATCGGGCCAGGTCAAGAACGCCCTGGACTATCTGGAGGACCTGCGCGGCGCGCCCCGGCCCTACCTGGACGGCCGGGCGGTCGCACTGATCGTCGGCGCCCGGGGCACGCAGGCGGCCGGGACGACGCTGACGGCCCTGCGCTCGACGGTGCACGCCCTGCGCGGCTGGCCGACCCCGCTGGGCGTCACCCTGAACACCGCGGTGCCGCTCTTCGACCCGCACGGGCGAGTGCTCGACCGGACCGTCGCGGCCCGCCTGGACACCCTCGCCGACCAGATCATGGGGTTCACCTACGCCTGKTCCCAGGTGCTCTGAGGTGACCTCAGGTGACCTCAGGTGCTCTGAGGTGCTCTGAGGTGCTCTGACGCCGGGACGCGATCCCACGCCGAGGCTCCCGCGGGTCCCAGCCAACCCGGGCGTATCCGTCCTGAGCAGGCAGGTCTACCGTGGCGGGGCCCGRCAGGGGACAGCGGGGCCCGGCAGGGGACCGGAACACGGAACGCGGACGAGGCACGCTCGACGAGGAGGCGGCACGGTGGGACGACGGTACGGGCTCCGGTGGCTCGCCGCGGCGGTTCTGGGCGCCGTGCTGGCGGGAACGCTCGCCGCGTGCGGTGGCGACTCGGACGGCGAAGCCACCGGCACGTCCTCGGCCGGATCAACGGTCAAACTGATGATCATCGCCCCGGTGGGCACGTCCGGAACGAACTACCCGGAGATGGTGGCCGCCGCCCGGGCCGCCGTGCGCGGGGTCAACGCCCGGGGTGGGATCGCCGGCCACCGGGTCGAGCTCGTGCACTGCAACGAGAAGAACGACGCCGCCGTGGCCAGGAAGTGCGCCCAGCAGGCGGTGGATCAGCACGTGCTCGCGGTCGTCGGCGAGGTCAGCGGCTCGGGTGGGATCATGCCCATCCTGGAGAACGCGGGGATCCCGTCCATCGGTTCGGCCGGGATCTCGGCCGACGGATCCGAGCTCAGCTCTCCGATCAGCTACGTCATCAGCCCGCTGGCGCTCTACCCCGCGGTCTGCCCGTCGTTGCTCGCCAAGGCGGGAGCCACCCGCCTCGGGCTGGTCGGCTACGACCTCAGCGCCAGCGACCGGCTCATCATCATGGCCGAGGGCGGCGCGAAGGCGGTGAACCGTCCGATCAATCCGAAGATCCGTATTCCGATCACGACGAGCGACTTCACCCCGGCGATCTCCCAGCTCACCCGGTCCGGTGCCGACGGAGCCGTGCTCGTCGTGTTCGACCAGGCCGCCTACGCGGTGATCTCCCAGGCCGGCCAGCGGGTCCGGACCTGCCACGCGGCCGGAACCCTCTCGCCGAAGTACCTGTCGACGCTCGGTCCGGCCGCGGACAACCTCGTGGTCGCGACCGCGTTCCCCGAGCTGAGCCAGGCCGGCCAGTTCCCCGAGGTGGCCCGGATGATCTCCGAACTGGACGCCGAGCAGGCCGGCGGGGACGCGGACGCGGCCCCCGCGCTACGCACCACGACGACCACCACCGGCGCGTGGCTGTCCGTGCAGATCGCCGAGAAGGTGGGCAACAAGGTGTCCGGCCCGCTCACCGCCCGCACCCTGCTCGACCAGCTCAACCGGACCACCGACCTGGACCTGGGCGGCATCGTCCCGCGGCTGAACCTCACGGCGACGACGCCGATCCCCGGGGCGGAACGGATCTTCAACACCACGCTGCGGGGAGCCCGCTGGGACAGCGCGTCGAAGAGCTTCGTGCCACTCGGCCCGGAGACCTACTCCGGCCTGGACATCCTGCGCCGGGCCGCCTCCTGACTCTGAGGCACGCGCTGACCCGGGTCAGGCACGCGGGCCGCTGAGGGCGCCATTGCCGGATGGGGCGCCATTGCCGGAGTCCGCCGGCCGTCCGGGTGACAGATAGGCGCCGAGCAGGGTCTCCCGGTCGGCACGGGCCTGGGCGGCGGTGCCCGACCAGGCGAGGGCCCCATGCCGCAGGACGTGCACCCGATCGGCGATCGACAGGGCGCTGCGGACGTGCTGCTCGACGAGGATCACGGCGAGCCCATCGTCCGCGGCGGCGCGCACCGCCGCCAGCAGACGGTCCACGACGCGCGGCGCGAGGCCCAGCGAGAGCTCGTCGGCGAGCAGAACCGTGGGCCGGCGCGCCAAGGCGCGCGCGAGGGTCACCATCTGCTGCTGCCCCCCGGAGAGCAGCCCCGCCCGCCGATCGAGGTGCTCGGCAAGCTCGGGGAAGACCGCGAGGGCGAGGTCCGGGTCGCATCGACCGACCCGGAGATTCTCCCGGACGGTGAGGTCCATGATGACCGAGCGTTCCTCGGGAACCAGGCTCAGGCCACGTCGGCACCGTTCGTGCAGCGCGGCGGTCGTCACGGCCCCGGCGAGCAGGACCTCGCCTCCCGCCGACGGGATCGCGCCGGCCAGCGCCAGCAGTGTCGTCGTCTTGCCGGCGCCGTTCGGGCCGAGCAGGGTCACGACCTCGCCGGCGTGAACCTCCAGGTTGAGGTCGCGGACCACCGGGCCGTTGCCGTAGCCGGCGGACAGGCCCCGCGCCGCCAGCACCGCGGGGCCGGCCGCGAACCGGGCCGGGTCCGTCCTGTCGGCGACGCGGTCCCCGGTCCCGCCCGCGGACGGGCCGGCCGGCCGGGTCCAGGAGACGGCCCGCCGGGTCCAGGAGACGGCCGGCCGAGTCCAGGAGACGGCCGGCCGAGTCCAGGAGACGGCCGGCCGGGCCGGGACCGCCGCCTCCCCCAGGCAGGCGACCCGCACCCGGGGGTCGTCGCGCACCCGCTCCGGCGTCCCCTCGGCGATGCGCTCCCCGGCGTCCAGCACGACCACCCGGTCGCAGACCCCCATGACCACGTCCATGTCGTGTTCGTTGAGCAGGATGCCCAGTCCCCAGTCGTCGGCGAGCCGACGCAGCAGGCCCGCGACCTCCGCGCTCTCCGATTCGTCCAGCCCGGCGCACGGCTCGTCGAGCAGCAGCACGGCGGGGCGCGCCGCGACGGCCCGGGCGATGGCCAGCAGCCGACGACGACCGTAGGGAAGCTCCGCCACGGTGCGCAGGAGATCGTCGCGCAGCCCGAAGGCGTCGACCGCGGCGACCGCGGCCGGCTCAAGCGGACGTCCCCGGGGGAACAGCAGGTCGGTGAGATAGGCGCGGGTGTCCCGGCGGTCGCTGGCCGCCTGGATGTTCTCGATGACCGTCAGATCGTCGAACAGCTCCAGGTTCTGGAACGACCGGCTGATGCCGGCGCGGGCCCGCCGGTGCGCCGGCAGACGGTCCAGCCGGACGCCGCCCAACGTCATCGACGTGACCGACGTGACCGAGGACGGGGTGTAACCAGTGATCGCGTCGATGACCGTCGTCTTGCCCGCGCCGTTCRGGCCGATCATCCCGACGATCTGACCGGGTTCCACCCGCAGGTCGACCGAGCGCACCGCGGTGACCGCGCCGAACCGGACCGTCAGACCCCAGACCGACAGGACGGCGGGCACGGCGGGCAGCGCGGCGGGCGGCGCGCCGAGCAGGCGGGCCAGGCGGGCGGCATCGCGGCGACGGCGGCGGGCGGCCGCCGCCGGGACCCGGTCGTGGAGCAGCCTGGCGGTGCGGGCGTTCTCCGGCGCCATGCCCCCACCCGACCGGGACAGCACGACGACGAGGACGATCCCGCCGATCAGCGGCACGTAGCGGTCGAGCTCGGCCAGCCAGTCCCGCACCCAGCCGCCGAAGACCGCTGCGACCAGGGCGGCGACGGCGGCGACGGCCCAGGGGGCGTACCGGGCGGCGGCGCCGAGCCGGCGGCGCGGGCGCGGCGCGCTGACGAGCGAGGCACCGGCGGCGAGGCCGAGCAGCCCGGCGAGGGCCGCCACGACGACCCGCAGCAGCACGCCGAGCCGGGCGAGCAGGTCGCCGACCCAGCCGCCGAGCCGGGTCGCGAGCGCCCCGGCGGCCATCGTCGCCCCGGCGAACGCCCCGCTGACCCAGCCGACCCCGCCGAGCACCGCGTAGGCGATGAGCATGATCGACGAGAACGGCGCGAAGGCGCCACCGCCATAGTCGATGTTCCCGCGCTCCCCGTAGACGTAGAACGCATAGAGCACCCCGCCGAATCCGGCGATGGCCGCCGACAGCGCGAAGGCGTAGAGCTTCGCGCCGACCACGCTGATGCCGAGCGCGGCGGCGGCCCGCTCGTTGGTCCGCACCGCGATCAGTCGCCGGCCCGCGCGCCCGCGCCGCAGGTTGGCGACGGCCAGCGCGACGAGGACGAAGGCGAGGACGGAGACGGTCGCGAACCCGCGGGGGTTGGCAACCTTGTCCAACTCGATGCCGAGGAATGTCTGACGGCCGACGACCGTGCCCTCCGGGGAGGCCAGATCGCCGAACAGCGAACCGATGGAGCCCGCGCTCCTCGGTGCCGGGGAGTGGTAGCCGCGCTGGAACAGCAGAGCGTCGACGGCGGTGCCCAGGCCCAGGGTCACCACCGCGAGCTGCAGGCCCCGGGTCCGCAGCGCCGGCAGGGCGAACAACAGTCCGACCGCGGCCGTGCCGGCGACCCCGACGAGCATGGCCGCCTCCAACGGCCAGCCGCGGGTCGCGACGAGCCGTCCGGCGATCAACGCCGCGATGCCGGAAAAGGCGAGCTGCGCCAGGGACAACTGCCCGGTGAACCCGACGAGCACGACGACGGACAGGATGACCAGCGCCCACAGGGCGTTCGCGTCGATCGCGTCGACCCAGTCAACCGGCAGCAGCCACCAGATCGCCGCCAGGGTGGCCGCCACGGTGACCGCGAGGGCGCGCGGATGCACCCGGCCGCTACCGAGGGCAGGCTGACGTTCGGCGAGGTGGCCGCGTTCGGGTATTCCCTGCCCGCGGATCGCGAGGTAGAAGACGATGACCGCCAGCGGCACAGCCCGGTCGACCCCGCGCCACCAGGGGTGCTCGGCGACCAGCTGGAACTGGGTCTCCACCTCGACGACCCCGAGGGCGAGCCCGCCCGCCAGCACCATCGGGAAGGAGCGAAACCGCGCGACCAGCGCGACCGCCAGCGCCGGGACGATGAGCAGGAGCAGGTTCGCCGAGGACAACGGGTTCTGCAGCGGCGCGAGCAGGACCCCGCCGAGACCGGCCAGCGCGCTGCCGGCGCCCCAGGCAGCGGCGGCGACGGTGTCCGCCGACCAGCCGAAGGTCGCGGCGGCCCTGAGGTTCTCCGCCGCCACCGTCGCGGCGAGGCCCACCGTGGTGAACCGGAACACCGCCCAGAGCCCCGCGACCAGCACGGCGACCACAGCCAGCCGGACGAACACGGACACGCCGACGGGCTCGTCGAACAGCGTTATCCTGCCGGTCGGCAGCACCGTCGGGGAGGTACGCACGGCACCGGCGAACATCAGCGTCAGCAACGACTGCAAGATGATCAGCAGGCCGAGCGTCGCCATCAGCCGCAGCAGCGAGGTCGCCTCGCGCAGTGGCCGCATCACCAGCAGGTGGAACACGACCCCGATGACGGTCGTCGACAGCACGGCCAGCGGCGCCGCGAGGCCGAGCGGCAGCCCCCACCCGGCGTGCAGCCCATGGAAGGCATAGGCCGCCCAGGCCAGCAGCGCGCCCTGGGCCAGGTTGAGCACGCCGGCCCCGCGGGCGATGACCACCACACCCGAGGCCACGAGGGCGTAGAGCGCGCCCGTGCCCAGACTGAGCAGGGCGTAGCCCATGACGTCATTCAACGGCGGTCCACCCTGCTCCGGGCACCGCGGAACGGTGCCTCGATCATCCCTCAGCGGCCCCCCACCAATGGTCGCCGGCTCTCCTCGATCGCGATGAGCGGCGTGAGCCCACCGGAAAATCCGCAKGCCAGACCATTGATCATATGATCACGGCAACCGAGGTGACGGTACGACCGGACAGACCGACAAGGCAATCAAACCAGCCACAACAGCCACCGAACCCCACGAGAGCCACCGAATAGCATAAGAGCCACAGAACCTCGCGAAAGCTACCTAACCCCACGGATTGGTCGGGGGTGACGGAACGTGGGCACACCGCGAAACGTCCGGGATGGCACCATCGGACGAACGCTCGATGGCGGACGACCACGGCTACAGGGGTGGAAACGGATGAGGGACCTGGTGCCTGGCGCGAACGGGCCGTTGCCTGCCGGCCCCGTCTCGGTCCGGCTCGCCGGTCCCTTCGACGTCTGTGCGCTCGTCACCGGCGCGAACGGCAAGGTCGCCGCGGACAGCGACTTCGTGTTCTACAACCAGCCCAGGGCGCCAGGCGTGGCACTCTCGGGCGGCGCGGTGACCGTCGATCCGGGCCGGCTGCGCCTGGGCGCCGAACGTGTCGTGATCGCCGCCAGCCCCGAGGACGGTACGACGCCCTTCGGACGGCTGCCAGCTCTCGCCGTCACCATCCATAATGATCATGATGACCTCATCGCCCGCTTCGCACCACCGCCGTTGTCCCGCGAGACCGTGGTCACGCTGGTGGAGATCTACCGGCGCGGCCCCGCGTGGAAGATCCGGGCGGTGGGGCAGGGCTACGCGGACGGCCTCGCCGGTCTCGCCCGGGACTTCGGAGTCGACATCGACGACGGCGACCAGGGCGACCAGGGCCACCAGGGCCACCAGGGCCACCAGGGCCACCAGGGCCAGGGTCAACGCCGTGACCCTCCCGGGTACCCCGATTCCACGGGTCGGGGTACCCGGGAGGGTGATCTGACCCTCGTGCTCGCGCGGGTCGTCACGCTCACCAATGCCGAGCGCGCCCGGGAGGGTCTCGCGCCGCTGACCGTCGACGACCGCTTGGCCGCCGCCGCGGAGGCGCACAGCGTGGACATGGCGACCCGTGGCTTCTTCGCGCACACCAGCCCGGAGGGACGCACGGTGTCCGACCGGGTGAGYGCTCTGGGCTACCGCTACGCCCAGGTCGCCGAGAACATCGCCGCCGGCCAGAGCAGCGCGGACGAGGTGGTGACGGGATGGATGAACAGCCCCGGCCACCGGGCGAACATCCTCATCCCGCGGCTGCGCCAGATCGGCGTCGGGCAGGCCACCGGCGGCGAGTATGGTCGCTACTGGACGCAGGTCTTCGGCACCCTGCTCTGACCGCTGGCACTCTGACCGCAGGCACTCAGACCGCAGGCACTCAGACCGCAGGCGTACCGGAGGTAGGTCGCACCTTCGGCTACAAAGGTATCGGCATTCCCGCGCGGGCGTTGACCGACCGGGCCGAACGGATCACGATTTTCCTGCGCCGACCCCAAGGAAYCGCCAGAACCGGTGACACCGCCGCCGCGAGCGGAGAATCTGCGCAATCCGGCTGTGYACGTTCCACCCGAACCGCCGGGAAGGACGACGTCACAAGTCTTCGCCCACCCCTGGAGAAGTGCGCGTCGAATCTCCGGACAACGACGTTCGACCATGCCCGCGAACCATTGATCTAGCTTCCTTCCTGGTTGATGAGTCAGCTTTCATCGACAAGCTCGACACGCGTTCCACAACCCAGGAYAGGACTGGAGAATGCGCACAGAGAACAAACGGGACGGGACAGCGTCCCAGCCCAGGAGATATTCGAACGGCCGTCACGCGCGGACTCGAGCACGTCGCCACCGGATCGGCGGGCTGCTACTCACCCTCACCGTGGCCCTGATGACCGGGGCATTGACCGGGCCTGCCCGCGCGCAGGCCCCGACGATCATCGAGGACAGCGCCATCGGCACCGGGCTCAACCAGGTCTCCTACACGGGGACGTGGACCCGGTGCACCGGGTGCATAGCCGGGCCCCTCGACGACGGCTTCCGGTACTCGTCGACCTACGGCAGCGTCGCCTCGTTCCAGTTCATCGGCACGCGGGTGACCATCTTCGGGGTCAAGGGGCCGTGGAGCGGCCAGGCCGCGATCAGCATCGACGGCAGCACCCCGCAGCTCGTCGACACCTTCGCTACGGTCGCGGTCGCGAGCTCGATCTTCACCTCGAACACGCTCACCGCGGGCACCCACACAGTGCAGATCACCAACCTGCACCAGCGCAATGCCGCGTCCCGGGGCTACGACGTCGCCTTCGACCGCGCCGAGGCGATCAACGAGGTGGCGCCGCCCCCGCCGACTCCGCCGGTGCCCACGGCGCTCACCATCGAGGACACGACGATCGGCACCGGCACCAACCAGGTCTCTTACTCGACCGGGTGGACGAAGTGCACCGGCTGCATTACCTCCCCGAACAACAGCTTCTACTACTCGGCGACCGCCGGCGCGGTCGCCACGATCCGTTTCAGCGGAACGCAGGTCAACATCTACGGCGCCAAGGGCCCKATCGGGGGATTCAGCACGATCCGCCTGGACGGCGGCCAGCCGGTCAACGTCGACACCTACGCGCCGACCTCGAGCATCACCCTGTTCTACAGCTCGGACAAGCTCGCCGCCGGCACGCACACCCTGACCCTGACGAATACCGGGCAGCGCAACACCTCCTCGCAGGGCAACAACGTCGGTTTCGACCGGGCGGAGGTCACCACCGGAGCGAACCCGCCGCCGGCCCCGCCGTCCTACGCCGGGCCCCGCTCGGGCAAAGGGTGGCTGACCGGAACCTATCCCGATCCGGTGATGAACCAGYAGAACCTGGAGGCGTTCTGCACCTGGCGCGGGGCGCCCTGTGACTTCACCCTGCTTTACACCACCCGGAACAGCTGGGCGAACGTCAGCCAGYCGGTGGATCTGCTGCGCACCTTCGCCAACTGGCCCGGCCGGTTGATCATCTCCATCCCCCCCTTCCCGGAGCACATCGGTGCCAGCAACGCGACCTGCGCCACCGGGGCCTACGACGAGTACTGGAAGACCTTCGGCCGCGTACTGAACGCCTACGGCCGGCAGAACTCCTACCTGCGAATCGCCTGGGAGGGCAACGGCGACTGGTACGAATGGTCCGCCACCAACCCCAAGGACTACGTCAACTGCTGGCGCCACGTCGCGGACGCCATCAACTCGACCGCGGAGCCGGACCCCACCCTGTGCTGGTGCCTCAACGCTCACTACTCGCAGAACCCGCCGAGCCACAACCCGATGGACATGTATCCGGGCGACGCCTGGGTGGACGGGGTCGGCCTCGACGCGTACGACCACTGGCCGCCGTCCCGGACAAAGGCCGAGTTCGACGCCCAGGCCAACGCCCCCKGTGGGCTGAACTACTGGTTCAACTTCGCCCGCGCGCACAACAAGCTCTTCGGCGTCGGCGAATGGGGGGTGGTGAGTACCAGCGGCAACAACGGTGGCGGTGACAACGCCAATTACATCCAGTGGATGTACGACTGGTTCGTGGCCCATGCCGGCAAGGGGCTGGCCTACGAGTATTACTTCAACAACTGCGACCCGAACAACGTCGGTTCGAACCTGTACCGACCGCTCAGCGCCACGTGTCTCTACCTGAACCGGCAGGCGGGCGCCCGCTATAAACAGCTCTACTCCGGGCAGTAGGCTCCGGAGGTGACGCCGGGTGCCGCCCGCCGGCAATGATTCAGTGGGCGGCACCCCTCCACCCGAGGGGGTCCTCAGCCGGGCCGCCGGTCGCGGCTGGGACGTAGCTCGACCGATTCATAGGCGGCCGGGATGTACCACGATTCGCGGCCGTCGTCCCACCGGACGATGAACGGCGCTCGGCCGCTCTCGCCGCGAATCTTGAGTATCACACCGTGGCGCTCGGTACGACCTGTTGCCGAATTACGCACGACGAGGCGGTCCCCGACCCTGGCGTACATGATGTTCCCAGTGTACATCAGGATTCCCTCCCGCGGTCCGTTCGCGGTCCGTTCCGGCATCAGCGCGTCGCCACTCCGTCGAACAGGTCGGTTTCCACGCCGGAACCCGAGCCCGGGCCCACCGCCCCCCGGGCCAGCACGAAGTTCTCGGTGGCCTTCGCCGACCGGCCGTTCCCGTCGACCAGAGCGAAGAAGAATCCGTCCACGGTCATCTGGCTGCGGTGGGCCCGCATTGCCGCGATCTTCGCGGCGAAGAAGCCCGGCGCCTCGATCGTCGTGGTGACCTTGGTATCGGGAACCGACAGCAGCATGTCCGAGGGCATCGTGATCCCCTCGGGGACCGTCTTCGCCAGGTCGGACCGCCAGATGCGGTCCACCGCGGACTCGACCGCGGAGTGGGACAGCGCCGTCTCGTACAACTTCGAGACCTGCCAGGTCGGACCCGCGTCGGGAGCGAAGTCCGGATCGGCCGCGTCGGCGAAGGCCCGGACGGTGACGTCGTGCGCCCTGATGTGATCGGGATGACCGTAGTCCCCGATCGCGTCGTAGGTCACGATCACCTGCGGCCGGACCTCCCGCACGATCCGCACGAGCGCCTCGGACGCGTCGTCCATGTTCGCCCGCCAGAAGCAGCGCGGGTCGTCGTTCGCGGGGCTGTCCAACATGCCGCTGTCCCGCCAACGACCGGCGCCCCCGAGGAAGCGGTAGTCGGTGACGCCGAGCTCGGTACACGCCTGTTCCAGCTCCCCGATCCGGTATCCGCCGAGCTGGTCCGCGCGGTCCGCCCGCAGGTTGGCCAGCTCGGGGACCAGCACCTCGCCCATCTCGCCCAGCGTGCACGTGACAAGGACCACCTGGGTGTCGGGATCGGCGGCGTAGCAGGCCATCGTCGCCCCGGTCGCGATCGTCTCGTCGTCGGGATGAGCATGGACGAACACGATCCGACGGGCCGGCAGCGCACCGGAACCTTGAGTAACCGGCATAGCTTGACGGTAGGGGCGRCCCACGGACGGCGCATCTCGACCATCGAACCGGTAACTTGCGGATACAGAGCCCGCAACCGCATCGATAACCCATAAGAGACAAACAGCTCACAGATCAACGAATCGACGAAGGCGGGCGGAAAGAACAAAGATCTTCATCCAAGCATGATCCGGGGAACGGGAAGGGCATGAGTGATGCACCCACCAGACAGGACGTCCGATGGACTCGGGAGGCCATTCGCCGAGTCGAGGCCGACACCAACAGGTCGGCGGACACCCACCTGTTCCCCCTGCACCTGTGGCCGGCGGAACGGGGCGTGGACATCTATCTGAAGGACGAGTCGACGCATCCCACCGGCTCGTTGAAGCACCGCCTGGCCCGGTCGCTGTTCCTCTACGGACTGTGCAACGGCTGGATCCGGGAGGGGACGACGATCGTCGAGGCGTCCTCCGGGTCGACGGCGGTCTCGGAGGCCTACTTCGCCCGCATGCTCGGACTCCYCTTCATCGCCGTCATGCCCGCCTCGACCAGTACGCAGAAGATCGCCCTGATCGAACGTGAGCGGGGTCGCTGCCACCTGGTGGCGGACGCCACCACGGTGTACGCGGAGGCCAGGCGGCTGGCCGAGGCCACGAACGGTCACTACATGGACCAGTTCACCTACGCGGAACGAGCGACGGACTGGCGCGGCAACAACAACATCGCCGAATCGATCTTCAATCAGATGGCGCTGGAGCGCCATCCCATCCCCACCTGGATCGTCGTCGGTGCCGGCACCGGGGGCACCAGCGCCACGATCGGGCGTTATCTGCGGTACCGGCAGCACAACTGCGCGCTGTGCGTCGTCGATCCCGAGGGCTCGGTGTTCCACCGCGCCTGGTCCACCGGCGACCCGCACGTCACCGGCGGGCACTCCCGCATCGAGGGCATCGGCCGCCCACAGGTGGAGCCGAGTTTCCTCCCCGACATCGTCGACCGGATGATCACTGTGCCCGACGCGGCGTCCGTCGCGGCCATGTTGTTCCTGGAGACGCTGACGGGCCGCCGGACGGGTGCCTCCACCGGGACGAACCTCTGGGGCGCGGTACGGCTCGCCTGCGAGCTGGTGTCCTCCGGTCACCGCGGCAGCGTGGTCACCCTGATCTGCGACGGCGGCGAACGGTACGCCGACACGTATTACTCCGGTTCCTGGCTCGACGCGGCCGGCCTCGACCCGCGGCCGTTCACCGAGATCCTGTGCCAGGCCGTGACCTCCGCGGCCTGGCCGGGCTGAAGCGGCCTGGCCGGCGCGGTGGCGACTCACCGAAAGCGATGCTACGGTTCCTCTGGCCACTAAATGCAACCGGCAAATTACCTACTGCGGTGATTTTATGCGGAACCTGTCGCAGGATCCGGCCGGGCAACGACCGGCCGACTCCGAGCCCGCCCGGCACGGCGAGACGGTCCTGATCGCCGAGGACGATGCCGCGTTGCTCGAGGTCGCCCGGCGGATCCTGAGCCGCAACGGCTACGAGGTGCTGGCGGCTTCCACCGCCCTCGACGCGTGCTCGATCGCGATCGAGCACCGGGGCGACATCCACCTGCTGCTCACGGACGTGATCATGCCGCGCATGCAGGGCAGGGAGCTCGCGAACCGCATCCGGGCCCAGCAACCCGGCATCCGGGTGCTCTACATGTCGGGATASGCCGATCCCGTCCTCACCGCGCAGGGGAAGCTGGACCCGGGGGTATCGCTGTTGACCAAACCCTTCTCCGAACGCACCCTGCTGGACAAGGTCCGGCAGGTCCTCGATGCTCCCCGCTGACCAGCCGCATACCCGGGGGACGCGGGGACGTTCAGGCAGAGACCGGCCGTCCGCGCAGAACGATGAGGTCCGGGGCGCCGAGCACCGCGACGTCGGCCCGCGGGTCGCTCGGATACACCACCAGATCGGCCCAGGCGCCCTCGGACAGGCCCGGATAACCGAGCCAGGAGCGGGCCCCCCAGGTCGCCGCGTCGAGCGCGGCCGCCGCCGGCAGCCCGGCCAGGCGAAGCTCGGCCACCTCGGCGGCGACCAGCCCGTGCGGGAGGCTTCCCCCGGCGTCGGTACCGACGAAGATCGGGATGCCGGCGTCGTAGGCCGCCCGCACCGTGTCATGGCGCCGGGCRTACAGGGCACGCATGTGCCGGGCGTAGGCGGGGAACTTCGCCTCGGCGCCCGCGGCGATGTCCTCGAAGGTCGCGATGTTCACCAGGGTTGGCACGATGGCGACCCCCCGCTCGGCGAACAGCGGGATCGTGCGCTCGGTGAGACCGGTGGCGTGCTCGATGCAGTCGATCCCTGCCTCGACCAGATCCGCGAGGGAGTCCTCGGCGAAGCAGTGGGCGGTGACCCGGGCTCCGGCGGCGTGCGCCGCGTCGATCGCGGCCTTCGCCACGTCCGCGGGCCAGCACGGCGCCAGGTCACCCAGCCCGCGGTCGATCCAGTCGCCGACGAGCTTCACCCACCCGTCGCCCCGGCCGGCCTGCGCGAGGACCTCGGCGACGAGGTCGGCCGGCTCGACCTCCGCCGCGTAGTTGCGGAGGTATCGCCGGGGCCGGGYGATGTGCCGGCCGGCCCGCACCAGCCGGGGCAGGTCGTCACGGGCGTCGATCCACCGGGTGTCGGCCGGGGAACCGGCGTCGCGCAGCAGCAGCGCGCCCGCCGCCCGGTCGGTGATGATCTGCTGCTCGGCGGTGGGCCTGTCGACGGCGCCGTGCGCGGCGAGGCCGACATGGCAGTGAGCGTCGACGAGGCCGGGCAACACCCACCCGGAGACCGTCCGTACGTCCCGGGCCGCCGGGCCGGTGGGGGCGGAGAAGGTGATCCGGCCATCGACGACCCAGACCTCGTCACGGACCTCCGTCGGACTGACCAGCACGCCGCCACGGATCCGCAGCGCCGGCACGTTCATATTCACGTCATATCCCTATCACCGTCGTCCGGTCACCGGCGCGCCGGCACCAGGCCCGTGGCGAGGACGCGCCGCCCGATCGGGCCCCGGAAGCACTCAGACGTCGAGCTGCGACTCGACGGCGCGCAGCCGATGACGGGCCAGCGCGAGGTTCGCGCGCGGCTTGTCGAGCACCAGATAGAGGAACAGGCCACGGCCGGAATGGCTCTGCAACAACCGGATCAGATGGTACTGGCGACCCAGCGTAATCAGGATGTCCTCGATGGTGTCCTGAAGCCCGAGACTCTCCATCGTCCGAATCTTCGCCCGGATAACCTCGGTGTTTCCGGCCGCGGCGATCTCAAGGTCGATCACATGCGTGTTACCGGCCGTTCCGAGGGTCATTCCACTGGTGAAGTCGACGAGGGCAACCCCAAGCGCCCCGCTTATCTCGAGCGATTCCTTCAGGGCAATGTCGACGCTGTTCATATCGCCTCCCGTGTGTTCGAGGTCGACGGCAGCTCCGACGCTGCCCCCGTTGTGCACTGGCGCCAGTTCACGCGAACCGCGCGTTGACAGTCGTCCCCGCAGCCAGTCATCCCCGCAGCCAGTCCCCGTAGACCGGAAACCGCCCGATCTACGACCGCTCGCACAACTTTAAGCCCACCCGACCGGATCGCGTGCGGGTGGGCGGAAAAAATGGGCTCGGTGGACAGGCGGACCACACGCCGAACCAGAAAAAGCGATGGCGATTCACGCGAAAAGAACCTGATCGTCACGCCATGAAAAGTCTGCCTCATCGAATACGTTGCACGAGAGCCCGAAGATGACAGATCACGTGCCGGCGGAGGTCGGTCCGGCGAGGAGCCGGGTGCCGTCGGGAAGGTTGCCCGAGGCCGCGGCGTCGCGGAGGTACTCCCACAGGACCCGTTGCAGCTCGACGGCGGCACGGGTCGGCTCGACGTCGCGGCGACGCGCCAGCCCGATGGTGCGTTGCAGCCCCGGGAGCACGAACGGGGTGACCCGCATGCCGAGCCGGTGGGCGACCGTGCTCGGAATCACCGCGCTGCCCAGACCCGCCGCGACGAAACCGAGCACGGCGTCCATCTCCCCGCCCTCGATCGCGAAAATCGGCTCGAATCCGGCCTCCCGGCAGGCCGTCACGGTGGCCTCCCGCAGGTCGTAGCCGCGGCGGAACATCACCATCGGGTGGTTACGCAGATCGGCCACGGTCAGCGGGCGTCCGGCGACGATCGGTGGCTCGTCCAACGACGAGACGAGGACCAGGCTCTCGCGGATCAGCGGCGAGGTCGCCAGGGCCGGGTCGCTGCTCTGCAGCGGAAGGATGATCAACGCCAGGTCCAGGCTGCCCGCGGCCAGATCGCGGACGAGGTCGCGTGATCCCCCTTCCTCGACCAGCAGGCGGATGCCCGGGTACCGCTGGTGGAACAGTCGCAGCACGTCGGGCAGGAAGCCGGTGCACAGGCTCGGGGTGGCACCGAGGCGCACCGTGCCGTGGCGTAGGTCGAGCAGCTCGGTGACCCGCTGGCGGGCGGTCTCGGTATCGGTGAGGATGCGCCGGGCGAGCGGCAGGAGCGTCTCCCCCGCCGGGGTCAGGCTGATGTTCCCCCGCGCGCGGTTAAACAAAGGTGTGCCCAGCTCCTGTTCCAAGGCGCGGATCTGCTGGGACAGGGACGGCTGGGCGACATGCACCCGCTGGGCGGCCCGGGTGAAGTGCCGGGTCTCCGCGACGGCGACGAAATAGGCGAGCTGGTGGAGCTGCACGCCGCCAGCGTAGACGTCGATAGGACGGCACTATCGAGTCCAGGTTTATCATGTCTTGGACCACTGGAGGGAGTGCGCTCTAGGGTGCGCTCGTGGCTGTGACAACCCCGGCGCGGTCGGCGTCCCCTGCGCCCACCCCGCGGCCCCCGCGATCTTCGTCCGTCCTGCGCAACCTGTGGCGGTCAACCATCGGCAAAAAGACCGTGATGGCCGTCACCGGGCTGCTGATGCTCCTGTTCCTGATCGCTCACATGCTCGGGAACCTGAAGATTTTCTTTGGCCGCGACGACTTCGACCACTACGCCGGCTGGCTCCGGACGATCGGCGAGCCGGTCCTGCACGATACGTGGTACCTATGGATCMAACGCGTCGTGCTGGTGCTGGCCGTGGGCCTGCACACGGTGTCCGCGTACCAGCTCAGCCGGCGTGACCTGCGGGCCCGGCCGACAAAGTACGTCCACCGCCAACGAGCCCGGGCCAGTTATGCCACGCATGTGATGCGCTACGGTGGAATCACCCTCGCGTTGTTCATCGTGTACCACATCCTCGATTTCAYGACGCTGACCCTCAACCGACACGGGGTCGAAGGTGCCGCCTACGACAACGTCGTGTCGAGTTTCAGCGTGTGGTGGGTCACGCTCATCTACATCGCCGCCATGATCTCCCTCGGGCTCCACATCCAGCACGGCTTCTGGAGTGCGGCCCAGACCCTCGGTGTCAACAACCCGAAACGGGACCGAGTTTTCAAGGCCACCGCCAATGTCCTCGCGGTTCTCCTCACGGTGGGATTCGTGATCGTCCCGGTGTCGGTTCTCGCCGGCCTGGTGGATTGACGGCACGGCACTGGACCGATGGGTCACTGCACCGATGGGTCACTGCACTGGTGGATTGAACAGCCGACGGCTCCGCGGCCGACCTTGCGTGGCGCGGTGCCGGAAGCATGGGAAGGGCTGACATGTCGTTTTACAACCTCGGTGCCGACATCGCCGACACCGCGGCGCCGGACGTGCCGWTCGAGCAACGCTGGGACAAGCGACGCTTCACCGCCAAGCTGGTCAACCCGGCCAACCGGCGCCGCCACACCGTGATCGTCGTCGGCACGGGGCTCGCCGGTGGCGCCGCCGGCGCCACCCTCGCCGAGCAGGGCTACCGGGTCATCCAGTTCTGCTACCAGGACTCGCCGCGCCGGGCGCACTCCATCGCCGCGCAGGGCGGCATCAACGCGGCGAAGAACTACCGCAACGACGGCGACTCGGTCCACCGGCTGTTCTACGACACGGTGAAGGGTGGCGACTTCCGCTCCCGGGAGTCCAACGTCTACCGTCTCGCGCAGACGTCCACCCAGATCATCGACCAGTGCGTGGCGCAGGGTGTGCCCTTCGCCCGGGAGTACGGCGGCCTGCTCGACACCCGCTCGTTCGGCGGCGTGCAGGTCTCGCGGACCTTCTACGCCCGGGGCCAGACGGGTCAGCAGCTGCTGATCGGCGCCTACCAGGCGCTGTCCCGGCAGATCGATGCCGGCGGCGTGGAGATACACCCGCGCACCGAGATGCTCGACCTGATCGTCATCGACGGGCACGCCCGCGGCATCGTCGCCCGCGACCTGGTCACTGGCCAGGTCTCCACCTACCTCGCCGACGCCGTCGTGCTCGCCACCGGCGGGTACGGCAACGTGTTCTACCTGTCGACGAACGCCAAGAACTCCAATGCCAGCGCGATCTGGCGGGCGCACCGGCGCGGGGCGTACTTCGCCAACCCGTGCTACACCCAGATCCACCCGACCTGCATCCCCCGCTCCGGCGACTACCAGGGCAAGCTCACGCTGATGAGCGAGTCGCTGCGCAACGACGGCCGCATCTGGGTGCCGAAGAAGGCGGGCGACACCCGCTCGCCCGACACCATCCCGGAGAACGAGCGCGACTACTACCTCGAGCGGATCTACCCGGGATTCRGCAACCTGGTCCCCCGTGACATCGCGTCGCGGGCGGCGAAGTACCAGTGCGACGCCGGTCGCGGCGTGGGTCCGGGCGGGCTCGGCGTCTACCTCGACTTCGCCGACRCCATCAAGCGGATGGGCGAGGACAAGGTYCGCGAGAAGTACGGCAACCTGTTCGAGATGTACGAGCGGATCACCGCCGAGGACCCCTACAAGGTGCCGATGCGGATCTACCCGGCCGTCCACTACACCATGGGTGGGCTGTGGGTGGGCTACGATCTACAGAGCAGTATTCCGGGGCTCTTCGTGATCGGGGAGGCGAACTTCTCCGACCACGGCGCCAACCGTCTCGGCGCGAGCGCGCTGATGCAGGGTCTCGCCGACGGCTACTTCGTGCTGCCGCCCATGCTGGGTGACTACATCGCCTCGACGAAGCTGGGCGCGGTCGACGCGAGCCATCCCGCGGTCGCGGAGACGGCGGYCGAGGCGACGGGCCGGCTGACCCGCCTGCTCGCCGTGAAYGGTGACCGCACCGTCGACTCGTTCCACCGTGAGCTCGGCGAGATCATGTGGGACGAGTGCGGGATGGCGCGCAGCGAGGACGGCCTGCGCAAGGCGCTGGGGCGCCTTCCGGAGCTGCGCGAGGAGTTCTGGCGCCAGGTCAAGGTGCCGGGCGACGCGGGTAGTGTCAACCAGAGCCTGGAGCGGGCGAACCGGGTGTCGGACTTCCTCGAACTCGGCGAGCTGATGTGTGTCGACGCCCTGCACCGCGAGGAGTCCTGCGGAGGGCACTTCCGGGTCGAGAGCCAGACCCCGGACGGCGAGGCCCTTCGCGACGACGACCGGTTCGCCTACGTCGGAGCCTGGGAGTTCGCCGGCACGGAAACCCCGCCGGTGCTGCACCGCGAGGTTCTGGAGTTCGAGCACGTCCACCTCGCCCAGCGTAACTACGCGTGAGGCGGTACCGGTCAATGGATCACGACTGTACGAGGAGCCGACCGTGAAGCTCACCCTTCGGATCTGGCGCCAGGCCGGACCGGACGAACCGGGCCGCATGGTCACCTACGRGGTGCCCGACGCGAACCCGGACATGTCCTTCCTCGAACTGCTCGACGTGCTCAACGAGCGGCTGACCCTGCGGGGCGAGGAGCCGGTCAGCTTCGACCACGACTGCCGCGAGGGCATCTGCGGCGCCTGCGGAGTGGTCATCAACGGCCAGGCCCACGGCCCCCGGGAACGGACCACCACCTGCCAGCTGCATGTGCGGGAGTTCTCCGACGGGGACGTCATCGACGTCGAGCCGTGGCGCTCGGTCGCGTTCGGCGTCGTCCGCGACCTGATGGTGGACCGCTCCGGCCTCGACCGGATCAYCCAGGCCGGCGGCTACATCAGCGCCCCGACGGGCAGCGCCCCCGAGGCGCACTCCACCCCGGTGCCCAAGGCCGTCGCGGACACCGCGTTCGACAACGCCACCTGCATCGGCTGCGGCGCCTGTGTCGCGGCCTGCCCCAACGGCTCGGCCATGCTGTTCACCTCGGCGAAGGTCGTGCACCTCAACAGCCTGCCCCAGGGCGCCCCGGAGCGGGCGAGCCGCACGCTCAACCTGGTCGAGGCCATGGACGCCGAGGGCTTCGGCGGGTGCACCAACACCGGGGAGTGCACCGTCGCCTGCCCGAAGGGCATCCCACTGGACAGCATCGCCACGCTCAACCGCGAGGTCCTGCGGGCCTCGATCGGCCTCCGGTAGATCCGGTAGGCATCCCCCGACCTGAAGATCGGCGCTTTCCGTCCATAGGTGTCCACCCGACGTCCGTAGGTTTGACTGGACGAATGGCTGTACGCGCAGCACGGGTGGAAGATCACTGAAAATCTTGCGGGTCCGGGTTCTGGTGTGGTGGTCGACGCCAGTGTTGGGATCATGCAGGGTGAGTGGGTGGGCGAGCCGGTCGGGCCGGATGCGTGGGAGACCTGCCGGGAGTTGATCCCGGCAGGCAGTGTGTTCGCGTTCCTGGCGGAGCACCGGGAGGTGCTGTTCCCGGCGGGGATGTTCACCGACATGTACCCGTCGTCGAACGGGCGGYCGAGTATGCCACCGCAGGTGCTGGCGGCCACGGTGGTGCCGCGGAGCCTGCACGGGTTGTCGGAGTCGAGACGGTGCGGGCGTTGCGCTGTGATCTGCGGTGGAAGGCCGCGGGCGGGCTGGGGCTGCTCGACGCCGCCGCCACGGTCACCTGCCCGGCCGGACACACCACCCCTCTGGGGCGTCCCCAGGCCCACGGTCACCGCCAGGACCAGTTCAGGACCCTGTGCCGCACCTGCCCGCGTGACCGTTGCGCCACCTCCCAAACCGGGCGAACCCTCACCATCCACCCCAAACACGCCCTGCTGGCCGCCGCCCGCCACGAGGCCACCGACCCGGCCTGGCCGGACGAGTACCGCCGCTGGCGCCCCCGGTCGAACGCGGGATCGCCTGGCTGACAGCCCACGGCAACCGCCGGGTGCCCTACCGCGGCGTGGCCCGCAACGACAGCTGGCTCCACCACCGCGCGGYCGCTCCCAACCTCCGCCGGCTGGTCAACCTCGGGCTCACCCGCACCAGCGACAACAGCTGGATCCCGACCACAGCAGCCGCGGAACAAGATTTCCCGTGATCTTCTAGACGAAATCATGCGGGCCGTGTGCGTCGACGTCGAGACCGAACTGGTCGAGTTCAACGGCGAGCGCGACCACGTCCATCTTCTGGTCAACTTCCCGCCGAATCATTTGACAGGGCACTGACATGACACTCGACTGGTTCTCGACCGATACTCCTGTACGTCTCGGGTTGGGGGTGCATGATGGCCTGTCCGCTTGTGTGACTGACAAGCAGAACATCGACTTCGTCTGGGTGAGCAGTTTCTGTGTGTCCGCCGTGCTGGGCCTTCCCGATCTCGGACTAGTGGATTCCTCCGAGATGRCCAGTGTGGTACGGACCGTGGTGAGGGCGACGCGTTATCCGGTGGTTGTGGACATGGATTCCGGGTACGGGGGGCCCGCGCAAGGTAGACCTGGCGGCGCGGACAATCTCCCAGGCCGGCGCGAGCGCGGTGTGCATCGAGGACAACACGCTGGACAAGCGGTCGAGCCTGTACCCCGGTGAGCGGGACCTGGCCAGCGTGGAAGAACAGGAGAAACGCCTCCGCGCCACGCGCCGCGGGCTGGAGCCCAGCTGTTTCTTGATCACCCGAACCGGAGCGTTGGTGGCCGGGCACGGCGTGGCCGAGGCCTTGAACCGCGCGAACCGCTATGTGGATGCCGGCGCGGACGCGGTGTTTGTGCAAGCCACGCGACCCGACAGGGCGCCGAGGGGCGGTGTCCTGACCGGCGAGCACAAGGGGCACAACATGATTCACAATGCGCTGCGCCGTCGGTGAACGAGGGAACGGGCTGCTCAAGGGCACCTTCAGCGTCCTGCGCAACGTCACGATCGACCCCTGGAAGATTGGATCCGTCGTGAAGGCCTGCCTCGTGCTGCTCCACATGGAACACCAGCGCACCACCTAGAGATCAACCCGCTCCCATGGCATTGTCGCTACGGAACGCGACGAAAGGTTGGGTGATGTCCCCGAGCTCGGCGAGGAACACCGCGGCCTGGGTCCGGCCGATTCCGTGCCCGGTGAGCAGGGCCTGGTGGCCCCGGTCGCGGGCGAGGCTGCCGGTGAGGGGACTCGACGACGGACTATAAGTCGGAAGGCCGGTGAGGTGGTGCTGTAGACAGCGGATCCGGCGTCGCGGGAGGATAATGGCGGCGGTGGGAAATCACCCGATTGAGGCGGACGTGACGGAATCGACGGACACGACCCGACTGGCCGGGAACGCCGCGGGGCTGAGCGCGCCGCACGGGTCACGCCCGCGGCCGGGGYACGCCGTTCCCGACCAGGTCGCGGTGATCGGCGGCGGGATGGTCGGGCTGTGCGTGGCGTGGTTCCTCCAGGACCGCGGCAGGCGGGTGACGGTCTTCGACCGCGACCACCTCACCGCCGGACCCACCTGGGCCGGGGCCGGATCCTCCTGGGGCAATGCCGGCTGGCTCACCCCGGGGCTCGCGACGCCCCTGCCGGAGCCCGCGGTCCTGCGCTACGGGCTGCGGGTGCTCCTGCGCCCGGACTCACCGGTGTACGTGCCGCCGGTCGCCGATCTGGGGCTCGCCCGTTTCATCGCCGGATTCGTCCGGCACAGCACGACCGCGCGGTGGCGAACCGCCATGCGCGCGCTGGTGCCGTTGACCCGCGCTGCTCTCGGTGCCTTTGACGAGCTCGCGGCGGGCGGCGTGACTGCGCCGACCCGCGCCGCCGCCCCGTTCCTGGCCGGCTATCGCGACCGGTCCGGCCTCGACGCCCTCCTGACGGAGCTCGCCGAGATCCGGGCGACCGGCCAGCCCGTCGATGCCGAGGTGCTGGACCCGGTGGCCGCCCGCGACCTCGAACCTCTGCTGTCCGAGCAGGTCCGGTACGTCGTATCCGTGCAGGGGCAGCGGTTCTGCGATCCCGGCCGCTTCGTCGCAGCCCTCGCCGACAGCGTCCGGGAACGCGGCGGCCTCGTGCACGAGGCGATGGCCATCGACGAGGTGCGCGAGGCAGGTGGCCGGGTGGAGTTGCTCGGACCAGGGGGGCCCGCTGGGCCTTACGACGCGGCAGTGATCGCCACCGGCGCCTGGCTTCCCCGGCTGGCCCGTCCGTTCGGGGTCCGCCTTCCCGTCCAGGCCGGTCGCGGATACAGCTTCCTGGTCGCGACCGAACAGCCRCCGAGCGGTCCGATCTACTTCCCCGCCTCCCGGGTGGCCTGCACGCCCCTGAGGGACGGCCTGCGGGTCGCCGGCATGATGGAGTTCCGCCATCCGGACGCGGCGGCCGACCCGCGGCGCATCCGGGCGGTGGTCGAGGCGACCCGCGGCCTGCTGCGCGGGGTGGACCTGGACACCCGCGCCGCCGAATGGGTGGGACCACGCCCGTGCACCCCGGACGGTCTGCCGCTGATCGGCCCGACCATCTCGCCGCGGGTCTTCATCGCCGGCGGGCACGGCATGTGGGGCATCACCCTCGGCCCGGTCACCGGCCGCCTCCTCGCCGACGCCATCGCCACCGGTGCGCCCGCGGCCGAGCTGTCCCCGTTCGATCCGCTGCGTTGAGGACGAAGCGGATCAGGCCCCGATGCGGGCGACTCGATGCGGGCGAAGGTCAAGAACTCTCTGTAGTCAGAGTAGTCAGTTCTGGGTTTGGGACGACCCTTGGGATGACCAGGGAGGGACGACCGGTAGCCCCTGCACCTCCAGGCGCTCCGCGACGGGCAACGGCTGTGGACGCACGGTGAGTGCCGGGCCGCCTACCGGCTCCCGGACCTTGATTTCCAGGGTCCGGGTCTGGCCGCGATCGACGGTGAGATAGGTGGAGAGCACGGGATGCCCGGACTCGGAACCGCCGGCGAGGCCGATGGGCACACCGTCGAGCCGGGCAGCGACGAGCCAGCTGCCTCGGCCCGTGTACACCGAGAGCCAGAGATTGTTCTGCGCCCGGAGATTCCCAGCGGCATCCTTGAGATCCTGCCGGTGGCGCACATAGGCCGGCAGCCCGCCGGGGGCGGCGTTGGTGAGCCGGATCGTGATCGTCGCCAGGCCGGCGCCGTTCGGCTGCCGCTGCATGCGGTAGGTGGTCTGCCGCCGTAGCCAGTAGTCCAGCTTGCTCGCCGTCGCGTTCTGGGTGACGACCCCGAGAAACGGCCCAGGCGCGTCCGGCAGCGCACCACCCAGCGCCGTGGACGAAAGAATCCGCTGCTCCTCGGCGTGGTTGCTGGATATTTCCAGCCGACCCTCGCGAGCGGCCCGTCCCAGCGCGGTCACCAGCTTCGTCGTGTCGCCGGCTCCCGACTCCACGGCCGCATAGACGGCCTGACCGACCTGGGCGAAGAAGCGGTCGCGGGCGGCCGCGTCCATGATCTCGCCATAGACGCGCGACTCGACGAGATCGACCAGGTGCCCCGCGGCCACCGACGTGCCGTCGGGGAGCACCGCGGGCCGGCTCGCGGCGAGAAGATACGACAACGTCGTGGGGTCGAGGCTGATCGTGCCGTCGACGTCGAGGCCCGTGCCGGCCCGGTAGAACGCGCTGTAGAGCCTGCCGGCCATCGGATAGTCGGGGGTCAGGTTGATATTCGCCCAGATACGGTCGGGCCAGAAGGCGCCGTAACGGGCCGCGAACGGGACCGGCAGCCCCGTCGCCGGTCGCTGCTGGGTGGGGCCTCCCGGCAGAGCACCGTTGCCCGAGATGCCGTCGATGGACAGCCGCCCGTGCTCCGCGGTCAGCAGGCCGAACCCACCGATGATCCCCCCGTTGGCGCGGGACTCGGCCGGGTTCTGGACGATCAGCAGGTAGCGACGGACACCGCCCCCGCCGAGCATCTCGGGACCGACCCGGGCGGCCAGAACAACGGTGTCCAGCGCACCGGCCAGGCGCCGGCTCCGATCGATCATCTCGGCGCGGGCGTCGGCGATGYCGCTGACCCGCCCGGCCCATCCGCAGTCCGGTACGTTCTCCGCCGCCGCCCGCAACGCGGAGAGGGCGTTGAAGGATCGCTCGGCCGGGCGGCGGACCGCGGCGAGCGCCCGGACATTGATCGTCATACGCTGGCGCAGCACCCGCGGATCGAGGGAGGGACCCAGGTCGGCCACGGCCGGCAGGCTGGTGCCGGCGGCCGCGTCCACCTCTCGGATCAGCGTCGCCGCCGAGCRCATCGGGCAGCCAGCGACGGGCAGCCGCCCGAACGCCGACCACACCGGATCCGAGGTCAGGGCCCGCGCAGCGGTGGCCCGCCGCCGGATCTGCTCGATCTGCGATCGCAGCTCGGCCTCGCGGGGAAAGTCTCCGCTCAGAACCTGCCGCTGCAGGACGGCGATCCGCTGCCTGGCCTCGTCGAGACGGGACTTGGCCAGCACTCCGCGCACGACCACCCAGGCGGTCATCGCCACCAGCACAACGAGGGCCGTCGCGACCCCGGCGGCCAGCCGGCGGTACCGGGCTCGGCGACCACGGTGACGCCGGCGACCACGGCCGACGCGGTGCTGCCCCGCCCTGGCCTCAGCACCTCCACCCATGTCCCGCCCACCCACGTCCCGCCCACCCACGTCCCGCCCACCCACGGGCGCCCGCGTGAGCAGGTCCGGAACCCGGTCCAGGTCCGGAACCGGATCCAGGACCACCGGATCCAGGCCCGGAGCGGACCCGGTTCTCTCCCCCGGTGGCGAATCCGTCATGGGGAGGACGGCGGCCGGGTCGCGCCGTTGTCATCCGGCGTCGTCCCGCCAGCCGGGTCCGTACCGCGCGGTGTCCTTCCACCGACGGAGATGATCTCCTCGGCCGATCCGCGTGCCGCCGGCACCCTGACGTGCGGTCCGCCGCTCGGGACAGTCGTGGCGCTCGGGACAGTCGTGGCGCTCGGGACAGTCGTGGCGCCGTCGGGCAGCGGGTCCCGCGCCGAGCTCGACTCGTCGCCACCGTCGGCTATCCCGAGACGCGCCGTGGCGGCGGGAACCGGCGTCACGGCCGAAGCCGGAGAAGCAGGAGCCGGAGAAGAAGGAGCCGGTGACGGCAGCGACGGAGGCGAGGTGACCGGCCAAGCAGGCCGGACCCCGGAATCRGGCGCCGGGATCTCCAGGGTTCGGGGCGAGGAGGTCCTGGCGTGCCGGCCGCGTGACACGTAACCGTCGCCCGGGCCGTAGTCGTAGGCGTCGGGTCCCTTGACCGGCACCATGTTCAGCACGGTGCCGATCATCCGGGCGTCGACCGCCCGCAGCGCCTCGACGGCCCGCCGGAGGTGCTCGCGGCGGGTCCGCCCGGCCCGCGTCACCAGCAGAACCCCCTCGACCCGGGTGGCGAGCACGGCCGCGTCAGTCACCGGTAGCAGGGGCGGGGCGTCGACCAGGAGGATGTCGAAGCGGGCGGACAGCAGGTTGATGAGTCCGGCCATGCCCTTGGAGCCGAGCAGCTCGCTGGGATTCGGMGGGATGGGGCCGCTGGCGAGGACCTCTACGCGCCCCTCCCCGACCCGACCCTCCCCCCAGGGCTGCAGGACGTCGTCGAGGTCCGCGGCGCCGATGAGGACCGAGGTGAGCCCGGCGGCGGACTCGACCCCGAGGTACTCGCCGAACGACGGCCGTCGCAGGTCCCCCTCGATCAGGCAGACCCGCGCACCGCCCYGCGCCAGGGTGATCGCGAGGTTGCAGGCCACGGTGGTCTTGCCCTCGCCGGGGACCGCACTGCTCACCAGGATCGATCGAGGTCCGGTGTCCACCTCGACGAACTGCAGGTTGGTCCGCAGCTGGCGGAACGCCTCCGCCCGGGCCGAGCGGGGCTTGGCGTTGATGATGAGGGGATGCCGGTCGGCGGCACCGTCGTAGCCGATGACGGCGAGGTTGGGCAGCTCGGTCGTCTCACGGGCGTCGTCCTCACTGGACACGCTCGTGTCGAGGCGGTATCGGACGATCCCGGCGGCGCTGCCGACGATCAGCCCGAGCAGCGCTCCGAGCGCGAGGTTGCGGATCGGCTGGGGCGAGACGGGCGAGACGGGCAGCTTCGCGTGTTCCCAGACAGTCACCCGCACGGAGGGTGGTTCGTCGGCCGACGGCGTCTCGATCTTCGCAATGGTGGTGGAGAACGTCTCACCGACAGCATCTGCGATGATCATGGCTCGTCTCGGGTCGGAATCGCGCACGACGGCCTGGAGCAGCACGGTGTCCGGGACGGCGTGCGCGCTGATCTGGGCCCGCAGGGCCTCCGGAGTCGCGTGCAGGTGCAGGCGTGCGATCACGGCCGTCGCCACCCGCTCGCTGGCCACCAGGTCGGCATAGGACTTGACGCGTTGCTGGGAGAGCAGGCCTCCCTGGTAGRCCGAGGCGGCTCCGGCGCCCCTGTCCGGCGAGGAGACGACCATCGTCACCGAGGCGGYGTACTCTTTCGTCGTTCGCCAGGTCGCCATGGCGGCCAGCAGCCCGCCGAGGACCACGCCGGCGATCATGATCGTCCAGCTTCGGCGCAGAACACGGACGTAGTCGCGCAGCTCCACCCGTCGACCACCCTCCCAGGACCTAGGTCCCGACCACTCACCGTCATCGAAGACCGACTCAACATACTCGATGAGTAGTCATTCTTTTACTCTTAGACACGCTTACTCTATGGCCTCATGTGGAGACGTAGAGTAGACGGAGTGGGTCATGGTCGGTGGACAGCGCACATCGCACGGCGCGTCTCCCGGCTCAACCTCCGTCAGCGGGTCGGCCTGCAGATCACTCTGGACAGTGYGGCGCTGGTCCTGGGCCTCATCTCGGCCCAGATCGGCCGCCTGGACTTCACGCTCGGCGCGCTGAGCGATCTCGGCTTCTGGGTCATCTGCACGCTCGCCGTCTGCGTGCTCCACTTCCTGGGCACCGCCCTGCACCTCTACCTGGGGCGCTACCGCTTCGGCGGCTTCGAGGAGGTCCTCGGCCTGCTCGTGTCGGTCCTGCTCACGGTCGTCAGCGTGGCCGTCGTCATCGCCGCGTTCGGCTCCCCGAGACCCGTCCCGCTGAGCGTGCCGCCACTGGGCGGCGCGGTGGCCCTGGTCGTGATGTTCGGCATCCGCTACCTCTGGCGGCTGACCGAGGAACACCTCCGTCGGCCGAGCAGGGAGCACGCCGAACCGCTCCTCGTGTTCGGCGCCGGTGACGGGGCTGAACGGGTACTGGCGGCCATGCTGCDCACCCGGAACAGTCCTTACTACCCGGTCGCGCTGCTCGACGACGACCCGAGCACACACAACCTCCAGCTACTCGGGGTCCGGGTACGTGGTGGCCGGGAGCGAATCGGCGCCGTCGCCGAGTCGACCGGGGCCAGGACCCTGCTCGTGGCGATCCCCAGCGCTGACGGCCCACTGCTGCGGGAGATCAGCGCAATCGCCGAGGGCGCCGGGCTGACCGTGAAGGTGCTTCCCCGCGTCGCGGACCTGATCGACGGGCGGGTCGGCGTCGGGGACATCCGCGACCTCGACCTCGCCGACCTCCTCGGCCGGCGGCAGATCCGCACCGACATGTCCGCCGCCGCGAGCTACCTCGCGGGCCGACGGGTGCTCGTGACGGGGGCGGGCGGATCGATCGGTTCGGAGCTGTGCCGTCAGATCTCCGGCTACGGGCCGGCCGAACTGATCATGCTGGACCGGGACGAGTCGGCACTGCGCGCGGTGCAGCTGTCGATCTCCGGCCGGGCGATGCTCGACGACGACGCCATCGTGCTGGGCGACATCCGCGACATCGACCTGATGACCACGCTGTTCACGGAGCGCCGGYCCGAGGTCGTCTTCCACGCCGCCGCGCTCAAACACCTCCCGCTGCTCGAACGCTTCCCCGGCGAGTCGGTGAAGACCAACGTCTGGGGCACTCTGACGATCCTGGAGACGGCCGTGGCCTGCGGCGTCGACCGGCTGGTCAACATCTCCACGGACAAGGCGGCGAACCCGACGAGCGCCCTCGGCTACTCGAAGCGGATCACCGAGCGGCTCACCGCGTGCCTCGCCCGCCGGGCCCGCGGAACGCTGGTCAGCGTCCGGTTCGGCAACGTCCTGGGCAGCAACGGCTCCGTCCTGACCGTCTTCGCCGGCCAGCTGGCCGCCGGCGGGCCGATCACCGTCACCCACCCCGAGGTCACCCGGTACTTCATGACCATCCACGAGGCGGTGCAACTGGTCCTGCAGGCCGGGGCGCTGGGATCACCCGGCGAGGCCCTCGTGCTCGACATGGGCGAGCCGGTGCGCATCGCGGACGTGGCCGCCCGGCTCGTGGCTCGGGAGAACCGGCCGATCGAGATCGTCTACACCGGGCTCGGCCCCGGCGAGAAGCTCCATGAGGAGCTCCTCGGTGCGGGCGAGGACGACCATCGACCACACCACCCGCTGATCTCGCACGTGGACGTGCCCGCCCTGGACCCGACCCACGCCCTCGCCCTCGATCCCTGGGCCCCGCCGGAGGAGGTGCTGGCCGAACTCGCGGCCCTCGCCGGCGCGGACGCCGCGGCGGACGAGGTCCCGGCAGGCGCGGACCGACCCGGGGACGGGGGCGCGACCGCAGGCGGACCCCTGGCCGCCGCGGACGTGACCGGGCGGATTCCCGTCCAGCCCACGGCGTCCAACCATCAACCGCATCCGGCCCGGTGACGTTTGGGATCATCGGGTCCTGGCGGGCGACCACACATCCGGCGCAGCCTTGAGCCGTCGCCAGATCAGCGGCGGCCGGGCAGTCCTCATCATTCCTCCGGTGGAAGCAACTGGGCCAGATCCAGTCCGCGGAGGCCAGACAGATCTGGGCCTGGATTGTCATCGGTCGAGGCCGTCGACCGCACGGGACCGGATCGCGGCGAGGATCTGATCCCAGATCGTGGCGGGCAGGCGGATCTCCCGAAGGCCCAGATAGCCGTAGCGCAGGTCAACGTGACCGTCCGCGTGGCGGACCAGGCCGCCGGCTTTAGCCGGCGGAGGAGTCACGGCCGTCGGAGCCGCTGATGCAGGAACTCGGCCGCCGGGTTGCCGCCGTCTGAGCCCGCGCCGAGTGGTTACAGATCCGGTACGTCTGGTTCCGTCCAGACCGTGCCAAGGCTAGCCTCCCAGCATGGTCTGGAACAAGCGCGGGAACACCGGTGGCGGCGCCTCGTCCGGCAGCGGGGGCACGAAGCGTGGCGGGTCGGGAAGGACTCCGCTCAACGACGGCGAAAGATCAACAACCCTCACCTGCCCCCGCTGCCAGGGCGAGGGGCAGATCGGCAACCCGGCCGCGGAAAAGGATGAAGACGGYACGTTCACCGGCCGTGACCTGATCAAGTGCCCCCGCTGCGGCGGCAGTGGGACGGTGAAATCCAAATGAGTGAGCCGGTGCCGTTCATCCRCATCCGGTGCAACGCGTGCCGCCGACGGGTGAGTCGGGAGATGGAGAACGCGCGTAAGGGTGGTGCGGGCCTGCCGAGGCTGGAGCGTGATCTCGGACCGTGCCCTCACTACCGAACGGTGTGGCGGGAGGGGATGGGTCCGGGGACGGAGCCGCCGCCGGACCCATCGACGCCGGAGGAACGTCGCCAGGGCCCAGTCTGACCCCGGGCACGCCAAACGACGGCCCAGGCACCCGCGAGGGACGGCCAAGACATCTTGGTGGTGCGGGAGTGCCTGGACGGCCGAGAGTTTGTCGGATGCCGGCGGATGATCCGCCATCCAGGCTCAATCCCGGTCACCGTGGACGGCGGACGCGGGCAGCATCGCGTCCGGCGGCCMGGCGGCTGGCGGCCCGGCGCGGTCCGCCCCCAGCCGGTCGGCGTACCAGGTCACGGTTGCCRCCAACGCGGTGGTGAGATCCGCCCCGGTCACGTCCGGGAACAGCGAACGCATCGTCGTCGTGTCCGCCTGGGAGTCCCAGATCTCCCCGGGCCGGGGCGCGGCGTGCTCGACGACCAGCCGCCGGCCGAGAATCTCCTCCAGCCGGGCGATCAGGGTGAGCAGATCGGTACGGGTCCCGGACCCGATGTCGACCGGGTGTGGATGGGTCAGCCGGCGGCACACCGCATCGCACAGCATCCCGGTGACCAGCTCGACAGGGATGAAATCGCGCGTCTGCCGGCCGTCCCCGCGCACCGTCAGCGGCCGGCCGGYCAACGCGGCCTCGATGAAGGTCGGCACCACGGCCGCGTACGCGTGCCCGGCGGACTGGTACGGGCCGAACACGTCGAACAGCCTGACCGTGAGCACCGGCAGACCGAAACTGGCCTGGTAGGACAGCGCATATCCCTCGGCGGCGAGCTTCGAGGCCGCGAAGGGACTGCGCGGAAGGCACGGGGTGCCCGCCGAGGGCGACAGCGGACCCGCGCCAGCGGCGGCCGACCGATCGCCAGCGGCCGACCGGTCACCATAAACCGATGAGGAGGATACGACGACGACGTGCGTCTCGGCCCGGTGGGCGACGCCGAGCACCGTCAGGGTGCCGGTCGCGTTCACCGCGTGGGTGGCCATCGGGTCGAGCAACGACCGTTCGACCGACGGCCGGGCAGCCAGATGCACGATGCTCGACGCCCCGGTGCACGCCTGTTCGACGAGCGTCCGGTCGGTCACGCTGCCGACGACGAGCTCGGCCGGCAGCCCCGCGAGATTCGACAGCGCCCCGGTACTGAGATCGTCGATCACGACGACCTCCGTGCCTGCCGCGAGGAGCGCTCTGGTCAGGTGGGCCCCGATGAAGCCGGCCCCACCCGTCACGACTACCTTCACCATTCATCACCCTTCGAGATCACGATGATACAGATAGTAGTATGATCGGTCGCCTACACCGGCCATCTCTTCACGAAGAGCGACACCACGCCAGCCAGGATGGCTCATCCAACTACTCTGAGTGTCAGATTGAACTCGCCTAGATCGGGGTCTACGGTCGCCGCGTGCCCGCTCACCTGCGCTCGCTGGTCATCGTGGGCGCGGGAGGGCACGGCCGGGAGCTGCTCGATCTGGTGGAGGCGGTCAACGCGGCCACCGAGGGTCCCCGYTACGACATCCTCGGCTTCGTCGATGACGACCGTGTGGACCCGGATCCACTCGCCCGGCGCGGAGCCGTGCTCCTCGGTGGACTCGACCTACTCGATCGACTTGACGCCGACTACCTGATCGGCTTCGCCGACGCGGCCACCCGGTCCCGCGTCGACCGGTACGCCAGCGCCCGCGGCCGACGACCGGCGACCCTCGTCCACCCCCGGGCCAGCGTCGGAGGTGACGTGAAGCTCGGGCCGGGTACCGTCGTCTGTGCTCTCGCCAGCATCACCACCAACGTCGAAACTGGTCGGCACGTAGTGGTGAACATCGGCGCCAGCGTGGCGCACGACTGCCGCCTGGGTGACTACGTCACGGTCGCGCCGGGGGCCCGGCTCTCCGGTGCGGTGGCCGTCGGCGCGCGGGCGTGGATCGGCGCGCAGGCGAGCATCGTCGGCCTGCGCAGCATCGGCGACGGGGCGGTTGTGGGAGCTGGGTCCGTCGTCACCGACGACATCCGGGCCGCGCAGGTCGTCGCCGGGGTGCCCGCCCGGCCGATCCACGTCGCACCCGAGCACGTCGCACCCGAGCACGTCGCACCCGACCAGCCGCAACCCGAGTCGGGTGGGGCACGCACGACGGCGAGGCTCGCCAAACCTCCGCCCAGTCAGCGGGGCGCCCCACCGTGCGGCTGATCCGGCTGCGCCCCTGACCCAGCTGCGTCCAACGGGCCCAGCGGCACCGTCTCGGGCTCTACGATCAGCGTGTGGAGCGATGGTTCAACATGTCGGGTTGCGACAACGCGCGAGATCTGGGTGGGCTGCCCACCCTGGACGGTGCAACCACCCGATGGGGGGTATTCCTGCGCACCGACTCCGTCCAGGCCCTGACAGACGGTGACGTGCTCACGCTGCGGGAGACATTCGGGCTACGCATKGTCATCGACCTACGGGCCAAGGAGGAGGCGGAGCGGGAGGGCCGCGGGCCGCTCSCCTACGAACCGGTCACTTACYACAATCTGTCCTTTCTCCCCGGTGAATGGGTGATGCCGGACGATCCGCGCTACCCTGCCATCGTCAAGGACCGCGACTCAGCCGACCGGATCGAGCACTACCTGGACTACCTGCGCCTGGCCGGGGACTCGGTGGCCAGGGCGCTGCGCCTGCTGGCCCAGCCGACGGCGGGCCCGGCCCTGTTCCACTGCGCGGCGGGAAAGGACCGTACCGGYGTGCTCGCGGCCCTGCTCCTCAGTCTCGTCGGCGTGCACCCCGAGGCGATCGTCGCCGACTACGTCCAGACGAACGAGCGCATCGACCGGGTCAACGCCCGCCTGGCCGACCGACCGTCCTATARCCACTCGGTGACCTTGCTCACCTCGGGCCACCTGGCTTGCCGGCCCGAGGTCATGCGGGGCTTCCTGGCCGGTGTCGACGCCGGTTGGGGCGGTCCCGCGGCCTGGGCTCGGCACGCCGGYCTCACCGAGACCGACCTGCGGTCACTGCGCACGGCCCTGGTTGGATAGCTTCGCGTTGACGAAGGCCCCCGGGACATGGCATGACGACGTGGGCAACGAGACATCCCCGATCCCGGGGACGGACAATGTGYGGATGATCAATGGGGTGCCCGCACGTTCTACCCTGGCCGCGTTCATCGTCATCACCCTGATGAGCGGCTGCGGCGTACTGCGGTACCCCCACGTCGACGTGCCCGACGACCTGGTCCCGGTCTTCCGGTCCGCGGCGGCGACCTACGGTGTCCTGACCGCCGCGCAGCTCGCGGCGCAGGCCCGGGTGGAGAGCAAGTTCGACGCGCAGGCGGTCTCGCGCGCCGGCGCCCGGGGCATCATGCAGTTCCTCCCCACCACCTGGGCCGAGTTCGGGATCGACGGTAACCACGACGGGATCACCGACCCACTCGACCCGCTCGACGCCATCCCGTCCGCGGCCTTCTACGAGGCCCGGCTCGCCCAGGAGGTCGGGTATCTACCCGGTGACCGGGTCTCGCTGATCCTCGCCGCTTACAACGCCGGCCCGGCCGCCGTGCGAACCGCCGGGGGCATCCCCGACTTCCAGGAGACCAGGGCCTACGTGACAAAGGTCCACGACTGGGCGGCCACCTACTCCGACCGGCTCTGATGTCCGGCGACCGGCAGACGCCCGGCGACCGGCAGAGTCGTGGCGATGGCTCACAGGACCCGAAGTGCCTCGCCGGCCACGGCAACCTCGTCCCCCGGCGCGAGCTGCCGGCCCCGCCGGGTCTCGACCTCCCCGTTGACCCGCACCATCCCGCCCGCGAGCAGCTCCTTCACCTCGGATCCGGCCTCGACCACATCCGCGAGCTTGAGGAACTGCCCCAGCCGTATCCCGTCTCCACGAATGCTCACCTCGCGCATACCCGCAGCATCCCGCATCGCCTCCGCTCCCGCCCCACTCCCACTCCCACTCCCACTCCCACGCCTACGACTCCTGCTCCTGCTCCTGCTCCTGTGGCCTTTCCCGCCTCGACACCATCCCCCGTTCGGTGAATTCCACGCCCGGKACCAGGCCCGACCGACCGGGGCATCCCGACCGATCAGGATCGGGCCCCCATCCGCACCACCCGTCGGAGCCACATGACAGGACCGGCAATATGACGGGACCGGCAATACACAGGGGTGCGGGACGGCTGAGGCATGCTGACGGACGTGGCAGCCTCTTCCTCGGATTCCTCCTCGGACACAGTGACTGGGACAGCCCGCCTTGAACCGGGGGCGCCCCCCGTCCCGACACCGGCAGGCGAGATCGAGCCGAGCCCCGAAACCGAGCCGAGCCCCGAAACCGAGCCGAGCCCCGAAACCGAGCCGAGCCCCGAAACCGAGCCGAGCCCCGAAACCGGGCCGGTGCCGGAGCAATCCGTCGACTACCCGGAGCCGCGTATCCCCGATCTGGGCAACCCGTGGTCGGCCGGCGGGGCCAGCCCCAGACCCGCCGGCGACCAGGCCCGACCCACATCGACCGGGAGCACATCCGGCGGAGAAAGCACCAGCGAGGTGATCCGCCGGGTGGAACGGTCGAGCGGGATGCTCGCATCCCGGGCGGCGGCCCGGATGGCGGAGGCGCTGCCCTGGTTCCCGGCCATGTCGGCGAGTCACCGCGCCGGAATTCAGCTCGTGGTRCAGGCCGGCATCTCGTCGTTCGTGGAGTGGTGCCGGCGGCCCGAACACGMCCGGGATCTGTCCGAGGACGTCTTCCGGGTCGCCCCGCGGGAACTCGTCCGCGCCGTGACCTTCCGCCGACTCGTCGATCTGGTCCGGGTCGCGGTGGAGGCGATCGAGGCCGAGGTGCCGAACCTGGCCGGCCCGGAGCACGAACAACGGCTGCTCGCCGATGTCCTGCGTTACTCCCGTGACATCGCGTTCGCCGGCGCGGTCGTCTACGCCCGCGCCGCTGAGGAACGCGGTGCCTGGGACGCCCGGCTGGAGGCGCTGGTCGTCGACCACGTGGTCCGGGGCGAGGTCGACCGGGCGCTGCCGTCACGGGCGGCCGCGGTGGGCTGGCGTAACCCGCCGTCCGTCACCGTCATCGTCGGCACGGCCGGGAGCAACTCGCCGGAGGTGGTGGTCGATGAGGTGCACCGGCTCGCCCGCATGGCCCAACTGGAGGTTCTCGCCGGGGTCCACCACGATCGCCTGGTGATGGTGGTCGGCGGGAATTTCACTGCCGGCAGGGACGGCATCGGCCGTCCCGAGATGACCCTCCAGCCGGAGAACAGCGTCGAACCTCCCGCCACCGCGGGTACCCGTCCGGCCGGCGGCACCGCGCCGGTGAACACTGTCCTGGACGCGRCCCGGGCACTGCTTCCCGCCTGCGGGCCGGGCCCGGTGGTGGTCGGCCCGGTGGTCGGTGACCTGACCGGGGCACCGCACGCGGCGCGGGTCGCCCTCGCCGCCACGGACKTGGTCGCCGCCTGGCCAGCCGCACCCCGGCCGGTCATGGCCCGCGCTCTGCTCCCGGAACTCGCCCTCGCGGGGAACGTCGACGCCCGGCGGGCGCTCATCGACGAGGTGTACGCCCCGCTGCGCGACGCCGGTACCCCACTACTGGAGACCACCGGGGCCTATCTCGACTTCGGCTCGTCGCTGGAGGCGACGGCCCGGGCGCTGTATCTCCACACCAACACGGTCCGCTACCGACTCCGTAAGGCCGCCGAGGTGTGCGGGCTGGATCCGGCGGACCACCGCGAACGCTTCATCCTGCATATTGCGCTCGTTCTGGGACGCCTCGACGGTGTGTTACCTACAGGCAAAACATGATCATTCAAGTCGTCCCACGACCCTCTCACCCCCGCGCGAGAATGGTCACATCGAACTACTTTGCAGGTCCGTCATGCCATTCCAGGCCGATGTCGGCGTCGCGCAGTAACGTCCGATCCAAACAGATCGGTTTGTAGGACACCTACAACAGCCGGTCGACACATCGGTGAGTGGCCGCCAGCGACAACCGGTCCTCGTGAGGGGTTAGGTGAACAGGTGCTCGCGATCCTCGCGCCCGGCCAGGGTGCACAGACCCCCGGACAGCTCCGCGCCTGGCGCGGTCTCGAGGGGGCGGAAGAACGGCTGCGCTGGTGGTCCGCCGCAGTCGGGATCGACCTGCTCGAAGCCGGGTGCGAGGCGCCCGCCGAGACGATCCGGGATACGGCGATCGCCCAGCCGTTGATCGTCGCGAGCGGGCTGATCGMGGCCGAACATCTCGGGCTGCCGGTCACCTCCCCGGTCGGACCGGACACCCTGGTGCTGGCCGGTCACAGCGTCGGCGAGATCACCGCCGCGGCCCTCACCGGCACCCTCACTGCCGAGGAGGCCCTCGTCTTGGTGGCCCTGCGGGGACGCGCGATGGCCGAGGCGTCCGCCCGGGTCGAGACCGGCATGACGGCGCTGCTCGGCGGTGATCCCGAGGCGGTGGCCGCCCGGTTGAGTGAACTCGGCCTGACCGCAGCCAACCGCAACGGTGCCGGGCAGATCGTCGCCGCCGGCACCGCCCGCGACCTCGCCCGGCTCGCCGCGGAGCCGCCCGCGGGTGTCCGGCTGCGTCCCCTGTCCGTCGCCGGCGCCTTCCACACCCGGCACATGTCCTGCGCGCGCGACGCGCTGGCCGCGGTCGCGGGTGGCCTCCGGCCCGGGGTACCGCGGGCCGCCGCGCTGTCCAACGCCGACGGGGCGATCGTCACCGACCCGGCCGAGCTGATCAGCCGGCTGGTGGCCCAGGTCGCGGCGCCGGTCCGGTGGGACCTGTGCCTCGCGACGCTGCGCGATCTCGGGGTCGGTGCGGTCATCGAACTCCCCCCGGCCGGCGCTCTCGCCGGGATCGCCCGCCGGGAACTGCCCGGTGTCACGATCCACGCGGTGAAGAGCCCCGACGACCTGCCCGCGGCCCGCGAGCTGGTCGCCGAGTACCTCGGCGCCGAACTCCTGAGCGCGGTCCCGGCAAGCCTGGCGGACCCAACCCCCGGAACTCCACCGGGCTCGACGACGGACGACGCCCTGGTGGGAGCGCAGGCATGACCGAGCTGACCGGTGCCCGCATGCTCGGCCTCGGCGTCTACCGTCCGGCCCGGGTGGTGACCAACGACGAGATCGCCCAACGGGTCGACACCTCCGACGCCTGGATCCAGGCCCGTACCGGCATCGCCAGCCGGCGCATCGCCGACGACGAGGAAACCATCGTCGCGATGGGCGCCGCGGCCGCGGAGAAGGCGCTCGCCGCCGCCGGCCTCACCGCCGACTCGATMGATCTGGTGATCGGGGCGACCTGTACCTCTCCCTCCCAGATCCCGGGTGCCGGTCCGCAGATCGCCCATCGCATCGGGGCCGGCCGGGCCGGGGCGTTCGACATCAACGGCGCCTGCGCCGGTTTCAGCTACGCGGTGTCGACGGCCGCCGACATGGTGCGCGCTGGCACCCTGCGCAACGTGCTCGTGGTGGCCACCGAAAGGCTGTCGGACTACACCGACTGGGACGATCGCAGCACCTGCATCCTGCTCGCCGACGGTGCCGGAGCAGCCGTGATCGGCCCGGCGGAGACCAACGAGATCGGCCCGGCGGTCTGGGGGCACGACGGATCCCGGCCCGAGACGATCCAGGTTCCCGGCTACGGCGACAACTCCTTCCGCATGGAGGGCCAGGCGGTGTTCCGCTGGGCGATCTCCCTGGTCCCGGTCCTCCGCCAGATCTGCGAGCAGGCCGGCGTGGCACCCGAGGACCTCGCGGGTATCGTTCCGCATCAGGCTAACCTGCGGATCGTCGAAGCGTTGGTGACGGGTATCGGCGCCACGAACGCTGCCGTTGCCCGCGATGTGGTCGATGCCGGCAACACCTCCGCCGCAAGCATTCCGCTGGGACTCAGCCGGTTGCTGGAGAGCGGCGAGATCCGCCGGGGAGACCCGGTGCTGCTGTTCGGCTTCGGTGCCGGCCTGACCTACTGCGGGCAGCTCGTGCGCTGCCCCTGACAACCTCGACCAACCCTCGACCAACCCTCGACACCGCACCGCGACCGTCCCGCACCGCACTGCGGCGAGGCGTCCGATGACCATCAGCCCGACCGCGCCCCTGATCCAGGCGCCCACGCTTCCGCGCTGGTACGCGGCAGCCCCGCGCACCACTCGCCACCGACCGACAACATCCCATCAGGAGGAACGATCATGTCCCAAGCTGACATCCTCGCCGGTCTCGCCGTCATCCTCGAAGAGGTCGCCGGTGTCGACCCGGCCGACGTGACGGCCGACAAGACCTTCATCGACGACTTGGACGTGGACTCGCTGTCCATGGTCGAGGTGGTCGTCGCCGCGGAGGAGAAGTTCGGGGTGAAGATCCCGGACGACGACGTGAAGACCCTCAAGACCGTCGGTGACGCGGTCTCCTACATCCAGCGGGCAGGTGTCGCGGCGTGACCACGCCCCCCAGGCAGGTCGTCGTCACCGGCCTCGGGGCTACTACTCCCCTCGGTGGCGATGTCGCCTCGACGTGGGAGGGTCTGCTCTCGGGCYGCTCCGGCGTCCGGCGTCTCACCGAGGGCTGGGTCGAGCAGCTCCCGGTCCATATCGCCGCGCCGCTGGYGGTCGAGCCGCCGCTGGGTCGGGTCGAGGCTCGTACCCTCGACCGCAGCCAGCAGATGGCTCTGACCGCCGCGCGTGAGGCGTGGGCTGACGCGGGCTCACCCGAGGTCGACCAGGAACGCCTCGCCGCGTGTGTGGCCTCGGGGATCGGGGGCGTGCTCACCCTGCTCCACCAGCATGACGTGATCCGGGAGAAGGGCCCCCGGCGGGTATCCCCGCACCTGGTGCCGATGCTCATGCCGAACGGCCCGGCCAGCACCGTGGGCCTGGCGTTCGGCGCGAAGGCGGGGGTGCACGCCCCGGTCAGCGCGTGCGCCTCCGGCTCGGAGGCCATCGCGCTGGCGCTGGACATCATCCGGGCCGGGCGCGCCGACGTCGTGATCGCCGGCGGTACCGAGGCGGCGATCTCGGCGCTGACCATGGCCGGCTTCGCGCAGATGCAGGCGCTGTCCCGCCGCAACGACGCACCCGAGGCCGCCTCCCGTCCGTTCGACAAGGCGCGGGACGGCTTCGTGCTCGGCGAGGGCGCGGCAATCCTCATCCTCGAGGCGGCCGAGCACGCGGCCGCCCGCGGTGCCCGGGTCCACGGCACCCTGGCCGGCGCCGGCATCAGCTCGGACGCCTACCACATCGCCGCGCCGGAGCCGACCGGCGCCGGCGCGGCCCGGGCGATCCGGGCGGCGCTGCGGTCCGGCTCGTTGGAACCCCGTGACGTCGTCCACGTCAACGCCCACGCCACGTCCACCCCCGCCGGTGACGCGGCGGAGGCGCTGGCGTTGCGCAGCGCCTTCGGTGACCACATCGACGAGATCGCGGTGACGTCGACCAAGTCGACCACCGGGCACCTGCTCGGTGCCGCCGGCGCGGTAGAGGCCGTGTTCAGCGTCCTGGCGCTGCGGGAGCACCTGGTTCCCGCGACGCGCAACCTCGACGCTCTCGACGACGAGATCGCGCTCGACGTCGTGCGGATCGACAACCGGACCATCCGCCCGGGCGCCGCGCTGTCGAACTCGTTCGGGTTCGGCGGTCACGACATCTGCCTGGCCTTCACCGCCTGACCGTCGGCAGGCTGGTCGGCTGGTCGGCTGGTCAGACGTCCACCGCCCGCACCACCACCAACCGATGTCACCCGCGGCGGCGCCGGCCACCCCACCGCCGCCGCGGCACCGCCCGCCGTTTCGGCGAGCGTCATGGTCGCCGGACCGAGTGCCCAGCGGAAGCCGGCGCATACCACAGGTGGTCGCGTATCGGCCTCCTGCGAAGCAGTCCGACGCCGCTCAGGCAAGGAGACGCACGGTGAGTCTGTCCACGATCGACCGAGTCGACCCCCGCACACCTCAGGCTCGGCTCGCCCGGTTTTTCGATCCAGACACCCTGTCGCTGTTCGCGGTCGGCGACCCGTCCGGAGTCGTTGCCGGGCAAGGGCTTGTCGGCGGGAACGAGGTTGTCGCCTTCGCGACAGATCCGACGGTACAGGGTGGCGCGATGGGGCGCGACGGCTGTGCCCGCATCGTTCATGCCATCGAGTCCGCCGTCCGGATGAACTGCCCGGTCGTCGGGATTTGGCACTCGGGAGGCGCCCGGCTTCAGGAGGGTGTCGCCTCGCTTGACGGAGTCGGCCGGATCTTCGCCGCCACGGTGCGGGCCTCCGGCCGGATCCCGCAGCTCTCGCTCGTGCTCGGGGCCGCCGCCGGCGGAGCCGCCTACGGGCCGGCCCTGACCGACATCGTCATCATGGGCCCAGGGGCGAAGGTGTTCGTCACCGGCCCGGACGTGGTGCGTTCGGTGACCGGTGAGGAATGCACCGCCGACAGCCTGGGTGGGCCGGACGTGCACTCCAGGCGCAGCGGCGTCGTGCACGTGACCTGCGACTCCGAGGACGAGGCCGTGGAGCGGACCCGGGCGGTCGCGGTGCTGCTGGCCGATCAGCGCGACATCGGCCCCGTCACCGGACGCGAGCTCGGGGAACTGCTGCCCGACAATCCTCGGCGGGCCTACGACGTGCGCCCGCTCGTGAAGGCGGTGCTCGACGACGAGGACGAGGCCGTCGAGCTCCACCCGAGGTGGGCGCCGAACATCGTGACGGTGCTGGGGCGCCTCGGCGGACGTACCATCGGGGTGGTCGCGAACAACCCGCTGCGCCGTGGTGGATGCCTCGACGCGACCTCGGCCGAGAAGGCCTCCCGGTTCGTCCGGATGTGYGACTCCTTCGGTGTTCCGTTGGTCGTGCTCGTTGACGTGCCCGGTTACCTGCCGGGTGTGGGCCAGGAATGGGAAGGCGTGGTCCGGCGGGGAGCGAAGCTGCTCTACGCCTTCTCCGAGTGCACCGTGCCGCGCGTCACCGTCGTGACCCGCAAGGCGTACGGCGGAGCGTACATCGCGATGAACGCCAGCAGCCTGGGCGCGACCGCCGTGTATGCCTGGCCGACCGCCCAGGTCGCCGTCATGGGCGCCGAGGCCGCCGTCGGCATTCTGCACCGCCGCAAGCTCGCCGAGGTCCCGGCCCAGCGCCGCCCCAGCGTCCTGGCGGAGCTGACCGAGGAGCACATCCGCACCGTCGGTGGCATCGACCGCKCCGTGGAACTCGGCGTCGTCGACGCGGTCGTCACCCCCGCCRCCACCCGGGGCGCGGTTGCCTCCGCCCTCGCCGACGCACTGACCCGTTCCCGCCCCGACAAGAACGTGCACGGCAACATCCCCCTGTAACATCCGGATCCCTGTTACCGGATCCCTGTTATCAGAGCCATTCTGTTACGAGAGTCCACCCTGGAGGAAAATGTTTACCTGATGCGAAATAACGATCTGCCGGCCGGCGTTGCCCTCCMTGGAGGTGCACGTATGACCCTGCAGATGGAGAAGGTAGCCGGTTCGGCATCGAAGGCGACAGGTGGCACGTTCGCTGCCCTGCGGGTGCCGAACTTCCGGCTCTTCCTCGGCGGCCAGATCGTTTCACTCTGCGGGACATGGATGCAGACCATCGCCCTCGGCTGGCTGGTCCTCTCGCTCGGCGCCTCCGGCACGGCGCTCGGCCTGGTCACCGCCGCCCAGTTCCTGCCGGTGCTGTTCTTCGGGCCCTACGGCGGTCTGCTCGCCGACCGGACGGACCGGCGCCGCCTGCTGATCTGCACGCAGGTGGGCTCCGGACTCGCCGCGCTGGCACTGGGCATCCTCGACCTCACCGGTACGGCCCAACTCTGGATGGTCGGGGTGGCCGCCGCGCTCATCGGCCTGTGCAACGCCATTGACAACCCGGCCCGGCAGAGCTTCGTCCAGGAGATGGTCGGGCCGGAGCACCTTCCGAACGCGGTCACCCTGAACTCGGTCGCGATAAACGCGGCGCGCATCGTCGGCCCGGCGATCGCCGGCGTCGTCATCGTGCTCGCGGGCACCGCCGGCTGTTTCCTCATCAACGCGGCCTCCTTCGGCGCGGTCCTGTTCGCCCTGCACCGCATGGACATCTCAGCGCTGTATGATCATCCGCCGATACACCGGGCGCCGGGGCAGCTGCGGGCCGGCTTCGCCTACGTGCGCCGCACGCCGGCGCTGCGCGTACCGTTGGTCATGATGGTGATGATCGGCACGCTGTCCTACGAGTTCCAGGTCGTGCTGCCGCTCCTGGCCCGGGAGACCTTCGGGGGCACCGCGGCCACGTACAGCCTGATGACCTCGGCCATGGGGGCGGGCGCGGTCGTCGGCGGCCTGCTGGTCGCCCGCCGCCGCCGGATCGGGCCCCGAGCGCTGAGCCTGACCGCGATGACCTTCGGTGYCATCCTGCTGCTCGCCGCCGCCGCGCCGACGCTGCCACTCGAGATCGCGACGATGGTGCTGCTGGGCGCGACGAGCGTCGCCTTCATCTCGACCGGGAACGCCACGGTCCAGCTCTCGGCCGACCCGGCGATGCGTGGGCGGGTGATGGCGCTGTGGTCGGTCGCGTTCCTCGGCACAACGCCGGTCGGCGGCCCGATCGCCGGCTGGGTCGCCCAGGCCTTCGGCGCGCGCGCCGGGTTGCTCCTGGCCGCGGGTGCGGCCATCGGCGCGGCGTTGTACGCCTTCGGCTCCCTTCGGGCCACGGCCGTGAAAGGCATGGCCGTGAAAGGCATGGCCATGAAGGGCACGGCCATGAAGGGCACGCGCCCGGACCCGGGTCGGCTCAGTCCGATCCGGCCCCGGGTGCCGCCTCGGCGGGGCTGACGGCCGCCCGGCCGAGGTCGGGGAGCGTGTGCAGCTCATGGGTCTGCCCGCGATGAGCCTGGACCGCGTTGGAATGATAGCTCTCGGCGACAGCAAGGAAGTCGGGCTCGTGGTAACGGCGGCCGTCGACGGTGGGGCCCAGGTACCCCTCCATGATGGCCTCCACATCCTCACCAGTGATCGTCTTGTGGGTCTCCAGCGCGTGGGTGAGGGCCAGGATCTCCCGCCGGTTCGCGGCGAGCACCTCCTCGGTACGGGCATAGAGCTCCCGAAGTTTGCCCTCGACCTGCTCGCCGAACGGCCGGTCGGCGTCGATGGAGGCGTTACCCATCTCCTGTTCCAGCATGGACAGGCGCGAGGCCAGGGTCTCCCCCATCGCCGCCGAGGAGATGAAGTTGGCCACGAGCAGGGTCGCGCTGCGCAGGTCGCCGCCGACACCGACGGTGTTGTCCCCCTCGAAGAACATTCGTTCGCCGACGAGCGAGGCGAGGGAGACCATCACCTGCACCTCGATCTCGGACTTCCACATGAACATGCGGTCCTCGACCGCGACGTGCGCCACGAACCCGCCGACGCCACCGCGGCGTTCGATGGTGGCGAGGTCGATCACCCGCCCACGCTGCATCCGGTAGGCGACGACGGCGTGGCACGCCTCGTGCAGGGCGATGCTGTGCCGTTCCCGGTCGATGTGCTCGTGGTCGTCGGCGAGGCCGTATTCCTTGATCACCCTGGCCCGGAGCATGTCCTGCCAGGTGATGACCTCCCGGCCGTCCTTCACCGCCTGGACCAGGGCCTCGTTGACGGTGTCCTTGATGGTCGCCCCGGTGGCCTCCGGGCTCATGATGGCCAGCCGGTCGATCTGATCCGGCGTGAGCTCGTGGCGCACCTTCGACAGATAGCCCTCGAAAGTGCGGATCCGCCCCTCCTTGCTGGGATAGCCCACCTTGTACTGCCGGTCGATGCGGCCGGGGCGCAGCAGTGCCTCGTCAAGCGACTGCGRCATGTTCGTCGCCATCATGACGAGGATGCGGTATTTGGGCGGTGGCTTGGGCCGCATGCCCAACGTCCGGCGCACCACCCGGTTGAGGAAGCCCCGCGGCTTCTTCAGGCCGGACATCTCGGTGAGCAGCGCCTGCAGGGTGCCGTCGAAACCGCCGCCGCCCCCGCCCATCACGAACTGCTCACGGGTGATCTCCGCGCGGGCCGCCTCGCTCAGGTAGGACAGGCCGTTGCACAGGTCCCCCGGACCGCCCTCGCCCACCGATCCGGGCCGGCCGGCGAACCGGCGCCCGGCGCCGGTCGGGAACGCACTCGCCGAGACCCGTCCCGCCGGGGCCGCGCTCACCGGGACGAATGCGGGCGACCCGGAACGGGCAAACCACGACCGGGCACCGGTTCCGGCCCCGCGGCCGAATCCCCCGGCGAGCTGACCCCGGCTCCCCAGCGTGTCGGCCTCGTCAAAGAAGACGATCACCCCGCCATAACGCAGGGAGAGCTTGCGCAGCTTGCGGAACAGCGATTTCACCTTGAGGATGCCGACCCCGATGAACATCGCTTGGAAGGCACCCGGGTCGACGAACACGAAGGGCTTCCCGGTCTCTCCCGCGACCGCCTCGGCGATGAGGGTCTTGCCGGTGCCCGGTGGCCCCCAGAGCAGGATACCGCCGGGAACATGACCACCCCGGCTCTCGATCTCCTCCGGCCGCTCCAGGTAGAAAACGTTCTCCTTCACCCGGCTGACAACGTGGTCCTGCCCCCACACGTCGGCGAAGCGGGTAGTGATGTCCTCGGGGAAGTAGACGTCGACGCCGCCCTTGGACAGGAACCAGAACATCACGACGAACTGGCCGACGACGAGGGCCATGAGCAGGACGATCTGCAGGACCGCCGGGATGGCCTTCCAGACGGCGCCGGGGACGTTCACCATCGCGTCGAAGACCGAGGTATCGGCCAGGCGGGCGTAGACGAACAGGGCGAGCGCGGCCCCGACGATCCACTTCAGCGCACGGCTGACCCGGTACCGGTTCCAGTCGTTGAGCCGCAGCAACCGACGCTCGGCCTGCCCGAAGACCCGATCGGTCCAGAAGACGTAGTAGCCCGACCACCGTTCGCCCAGGAACATGTGGAGCTGGTGCACCAGTTCCACGCCCAGCAGGGCCAGGACCCACCAGCTGTTCCTGGCCTGGATGCGGATCGAGTCGGCCCACGTCATCAACGGGTTGCCGGACACGTCGGCCGCCAYGACGAAGACGAAGACCGCCCCGAGCAGGAGCAGGAACTTCACCCGGTCCCAGAAGGCGAGGGGACGGCGGCGTGGCTTGCCGGCGGTCGCGCTCGCCGGCTTCGCATCCGTGCCACCGGGGTCGGGACCAGCCAGACCGGCGGCATTCGGCTTCGGGTCCCCGCCGTCGGCGGTCCCACCTGCCTGGTCTCTCACGCCCATGACTACTGACCTCGGTCCGTCGGCTCGATCGTGAAGGACTTGGCGACATCGCCGATCTGCTGACCATGCGTGGCGTAACACAGCGACGAACACGCGAGGATCAGCTGGTAGAGCACTCGCTGCCCGTTGTCGAGCAGGCTCGTCTGGTCAATGGTGACCAGCCCGGCCTGGGTCTGCACCTGGTAAACGAGGTGCAMCCCGTGCACACCATCCTTCTTGTGCACAACCTCGTCCGCGAGTAGCAGGAAGTTCGGCGTCAGCCGCGCACCGTAGGGGTTCTGCCGCACGGCCTGCTCCTGCGCGGCCACCGCGTCGTCGACGGAGAGGACGAAGTTGCGCAGATCGTTGGTGGAGACCGCGTTGGCCTCCTCCGGGAGCAGGTGGCGAACCTGGACGAACCCCTTCGGCTGCGTTGCGTCCGGCACGAGGAGCCGGGTGTTGTCGAACCGCTGGGCCGCGTCGATGCCGACGACCCATTCCCGCGACATGAGACCGCGCAGCATCTCGGGGCTGACATTGCGGGCGTCGATCCCGAAAAGCGCAGGTCCGGGCATCTCCTGGTGATTCCACCCGGTCGGGACACGCACAAACGCGCCGTCCTTCTTGTTGGTTACGTATTCGTAACTCGGCGAGCCGCAGGCAGCGGCGGCGAGGAACACCGAGACGATTACGCTGAGCAGCAGCAGGGTGCCAGGGGCGGACTTTCGGCGCGGACGTGTCATCCGACGTCGAGCCTCCACGGCGAACCTCCAGCTTCGCGAGGTTGAACACATGGTGCGGCGCCGGGCCATGGTCCTTTGCTTTCCTTCGAAAAGTGTGACTCAGGACGGGGTCGACCTACGCAACCTTCGCCAAAAAGAGAGGAAGTACATACCCTCCGCTGTCGGATGCTCCGGGTGCCCGACGCCACTCCGGCACGCCGAACCCCGATTCGGTGACCGCAGGAGTCAAGGAGATCACAATAAGTCATGATCTTCCTGYGGGGCAACACGAACGCCAACCTGGAGGTGGACGCCGCTGCCCGGGCCTCGGATCGGCGTGTGCGGCATACCCCGATCCCCCCGTGGTCGAACCAACGTCCCCGGGCATACCGCACGCCTCCTCCAGATCGGGCGCCGGATCGGGCGCCGGGCCGGGCGAAACGCCATCCCGGGTGAGGCACCGTGGCCGCACTCGGACGGTGCGGCCACGGTCGGGCCGAACGCGGCATCCCAGGCACACTGTCGGTATGGCGCACTATCGGCATGGTCGTAAGGTTCCCGCGCTTCGTCCCGCGCGGCGGCACCTCATCGGCGGACTGACGGTGGTCGCGGTGTTCGTCCTGGTGGGGCTGGCCGCCTGGAACCCGATCGCGGCCCTGCCAGCACTCGCCGCGATCCTCATACTCGGCGTGATCGACTGGGTCGTCGTGACGGCCTCCCCCACCTCCGGCGACCTGCCCTCCGGACCTGCCGCGTTCACCGGGGACGAACCCGGCTGGGAGGGCGGGATGGACACACCGACGCAGGTGCTGCCGCGACTGACCTTCGGATACGCGCGGGCGTCGGCGCGTGGCGAGGAGTACGCGGAGCCGGACCAGGACGCGGTGCGCACCATGGCGATCGACATGCGCGGCTACCTCGACGAGGCGGGTCCGGGCCGGATGGGCTGAGCGGGTCCGGTCCCCGCCCGCGCCCGCGCCAGGAGGCCGAGCACGGCCGACGTCGCCGCGCGCGCAGCCGCGGCCTCCCGCTCACCATCCGTACCCCCCTCGCCTCCGCCCTCCTCACCGTGGGCACCGCCCGCGTTCCGGCCGGCGGCCAGACCAACCAGGAACGCGGTGAGTGGCGCCGCGGGACGCGCGACCCCGTGGGCGACGTCGCGCGCGAGATCGAGGACGGCGCCCACGTCGATCCGTGCCGCGTCGAGGCCGAGCTCGGCGCAGACGTCCGACACCCACTGCGCCAGGACGTCCCGCTCCAGGAGGTTCTTGTCCCGAACGTTCTTGTCCCGAACGTTGCCGGCACCCGAGCCGACGGCCGCGGCGGGCGGCGGGCGATGACGTCCGGCCTCCGGGGGCGGCGGGCGATGACGTCCGGCCTCCGGGGGCGGCGGATCCGCCGAAGCCCGATGATCGGACCACGACTGGTGATCAGGCTGCTGGTCATCGGCGGAGGTCATAGGCCTATCGTGCCGGGCCGGGCCACGCTCGCCCACCGCGGCCCAGCTGCGGGCCCGCGCCACATCCGCCGGTTCGTCGCAGTCGAGGCAGGTCCGGGCGTGCGCCCGGACCGCGGTCACCGGACGGTCTGCGAACAGGCCGCGCACCGGGCGCCCGATCGGATCGGCGGGTAGCGCCGCCCACAGCGAGGCCGTCCGCCACACCGCGGCCAGAAACTGCCGGCGGCCGTCCGGGTCGACCAGCAGCGCGGCCTGCGCCGCGGGGTCCGCGACCCCGCGGCGCAGCAGCGCGATCTCCCGGCCGGTCAGGAACGGCAGGTCGGCGGCGAGGACGGCGACGAACGGTGTGGTGATCTCGACAAGGCCGGCGGCGATCGCCGCGACCGGTCCCCCGCCGGGCGGATCCTCCCGACACCAGCGCACCCGACCAGGCGGAATCGGATCGACGGCCAGGTCGCGCCGGGGACCGACGATGACCACCCGTTCGGCGTCCAACACCGCGGACAGCACCCGCTCGAGCAGGGTGGAACCGCCGACCATCACCGCCGGCTTGTCCCGGCCGCCGAGCCGGCGCGCCCCACCCCCGGCCAGCACCAGGGCACTCCAACCCGCGGGGACACCGGCATACGACCCGGACCGGGCCACCGTCATCCGCCGATCGCGGACATCGGCCGGTCCGGCTGCCGAAAGGTCGGTTCGTCGATGCCGTGCCCCGCCTTCTTGCCCCGCACGGCCGCCCGCCACAGAGCCGCGAGCCGCTCGTCGTCCGCGCCGGCACGCATGGGGGTCCGCAGATCGCTCTCCCGCCGGGCGAACAGACAGTCACGTACCTGGCCGTCGGCGGTCAGCCGGACCCGGTCACAGGCCGCGCAGAACGGCGCCGACACCGAGGCGATCACCCCCACCCGCCCGGGCCCACCGTTCACCTCGAACAACTCGGCGGGCGCACTGCCGCGGCCCGGCAGCGGCGTGAGGGTGAACTCCGCCCGCAGGCAGGCAAGGATCTCGCCGGCCGTCACCATCGTGTCCCGACGCCACGCGTGCTGCGCATCCAGCGGCATCTGCTCGATGAACCGCAGCTCGTAGCCCTCCCGCAGACACCAGCGCAGTAACCGGGGGGCTTCGTCGTCGTTGACGCCCCGAACGAGGACGCTGTTGACCTTGACCGGGGTGAACCCGCTCGCGGCGGCGGCGGACAGTCCTGCCAGCACGTCACCGAGCCGCTCCCGGCGGGTGATCCGGACGAACCGGTCCGCGTCCAGCGTGTCCAGGGAGACGTTGATCCGGTCCAGACCGGCGGCCCGCAGCGGGCCCGCCAGGCGGGCCAGGATCAGACCGTTCGTGGTGACGGACAGTTCGGGCCGCGGCCGCAGGGCCGCAAGCCGCGCCACCAGCTCCACCAGACCCGGACGCAGCATGGGCTCACCGCCGGTGAGGCGAACCTCGGTCACGCCGAGCCGCCCAACCGCGACGCCAACCAGCCGGACTACCTCGTCGTCGGTCAGCATCCGCTCGCCAGGGAGCCACGCGAGTCCCTCGGCCGGCATGCAATAGGTACACCGGAGGTTGCAGCGGTCCGTCAACGACACCCGCAGGTCCGTCGCGATGCGACCATGGGTGTCGGTGAGGCTCATTCCTCCAGGGTAAGAGCCGTTCGTCTGAGTCGCGGCTCGTCCCGAGTCGGGCCACGCGGCGGCGGACTCACCGGCGGGACGCGATCGGGACGGAGAGGCCACGACGTGGGCAGTCGGACCGTGGCCGCCCCGATCGCCTGCGAGACTACAACTCGTGCGGTCGACGGACGTCCGCGGTCACTGGGCGGCGGTTCGGCCCACGGCACCGCGGCAGGGTCGGCGGGGTCGGCGGGGTCGGCAAGGTCAGAACATCGGTAGGGGAGGGCTCGGCGATGCAGGTCTTCGGGGTTGACGTCGGCGGAAGCGGAATCAAGGGCGCTCCGGTCAACGTCGAGGACGGGTCGCTGGCCGCGCCCAGGTTCCGGCTGGCGACTCCGCAGCCGGCCGAGCCCACCGCGGTGGCCGCGACCGTGGCGGAGGTGGTTGGCCGCTTCGGCTGGTCGGGACCGGTGGGAGCCACCCTGCCCGCAGTGGTCAAGAACGGGGTGGCGCTCACGGCGGCGAACATCGCCCCGTCCTGGATCGGCACCGACGTGGTGTCCCTGTTCGCCGAGGCGCTGGGCGGGTCGGCCGCCGCCACGGGCCCGGTGGACATCACCGTGATGAACGACGCGGACGCGGCGGGCATCGCCGAGATGACCTTCGGCGCCGGACGCGACACCACCGGCCTGGTCGTCGTGACGACGTTCGGAACCGGGATCGGTACCGCGCTGYTCCTCCACGGCCAGCTCGTGCCCAACACCGAACTCGGCCACTTGGAGATCTCCGGGCACGACGCGGAGACCAGGGCGTCCGATGCGGCCCGGGAACGCGAGGGCCTCTCCTGGGAGAAGTGGGCCAAACGGGTGACCAGGTACCTCAACACCATCGAGGCGCTGCTCTGGCCCGACCTCATCATCATCGGTGGTGGGGTGAGCAAGAGAGCGGACAAATACCTCGACCAGCTCGAGGTGCGTACCCGAGTGATCCCCGCGCAACTCCAGAACGAGGCAGGCATCGTCGGCGCCGCCATCTCCGGCCTGGTCGACCAGAACCGGCCCCGACCGGCTGCCCGGCCCGCCCGCCGCCGAGGTCCCGCGACCCGCCCCCCGGGCGGCAGGCGACCATAATCCACCGGTCGCGAGTCCACTCGTCCCGGATCCGGACGTTCCGGGACTGCCCGAACAGGCCCAACACGGTCAGACTGTGCGTGTCGCCCGCCGCCACGCCCGCGACCGACGCCATCGATGGCAGGCTGTCAGCTACCGGGACGCACAGGCCGAAGGCGGGTTGACGCATCATGCTGACATCCGCTCCCATGCGCGTCCGGCGCAACGGTCCGCCCGCCGCGGCACGGCGACAAGCGGTACGGCTTCGACGGAGGAGGAGGCGCCATGCGCGAGCTGCGGGCGGTCGCACTCAGCGAGGACGGCGGCTACCTCGTGCTCACCGACGCGAACGGCAGGACGGACGGCGAGCAGTTCCGGGTGCCCGTGGACGACCGGCTGCGCGCGGCCCTGCGCGGTGTGCGTCGCAGCGAGGTGCGTACCGAGAGCGCGCTCACCCCACGGGAGATCCAGGCCAGGCTGCGCGCCGGGGAGACCGCGGCGGAGGTGGCCAGGGCCGCCGGGATCCCGGTGGAACGGGTGGAGCGCTATGAGGGTCCCGTCCTCGCCGAACGTGCCAGGGTCGTGCAGGAGGCGCGGGCCGCGCTGCTCCCCAAGGATCCGGGGGGCGTGCCGGGACGGCCGTTGGGCGAGGTCGTCGACGCGCGGCTGATGGGAGCCCAGGACAATCCGGCCGCGGCGCAGTGGGACGCGTGGCGCCGCGTCGACGGCATCTGGCTCGTCCAGCTCACCTCGGAAAGCCGCTGCGCCCGCTGGACGTGGGATCCGGTGGTGCGCCGGGTGCGCCCACATGACGACGCGGCCCGCACTCTTGTGGCGCCGGAGACGGCAGAGCAGCCGGCGCCGGTGCCCGCACCGTCATCCGTACCATCATCGTCGGCGGCGCTGCGGGCGGCGGGGCCAGCGCTCACCCTTGTGCACGACCAGGGCATCCCCGCCACCCCGGCCACCCCGGTCCAGCCGATGGTCGCTGCGATGGCGGAATCGGGCCTGCCGCCGGGAACACCGGCCCCGCAGCACGGCCTCCCCGAGCGACAGTACCCTCCGCCCGCGGCCCTGCCCTCCCACCCGGCCGCGTCGTATCCCGGGGATAACGCATATCCCGGGGATAACGCGTATCCCGGGGACACCGCGGGCGGTGGGATCGCGCCCGGGGCACCCGGGTCGCCCGGGTCGCCCGGGTCGCCCACCCGTCCGGAGACGATCCAGGCGGCCGAACCGCAACCCGTGGTCGCGGACACCCGATCCGCGGACACCCGAGCCGTGACCCCCTGGTCCGTACCTGCCCGGTCCGCAGACCCAGCGGCCCCGGGAGACCCGCGCGCGGTGGAGCGGAAGGCCGCCCGGGCCGAGGAAGCCGAGTCCCTGGATCGTCCCGTCCGGCCCGAACCGATCCGCGGCGAGGTCGCTCGCCGGACGGCCGCGACGGGGCGAGGCGTTCCCGGCAGCCGCCCCAGGGTGGGGTCCGCGTCCGGGACCGGACGATCAGGAGTGCATTCCCGACCGGCCGTCGCGCCGGCCGGTCCGCAGCCCGTGACATCCGCCACGTCTCCCACCGGGGCAGCCGCCAAGCTGCCGGTCCCGGGCTCGGCGCAGGTGCCTCCCGTCGCCGGCGGGGAGCGGGGCGGGACAGCCGCCGCGGCCCCGGCCGGACCGGAGCCGTCGGCCCCAGACGTCGGTACGGCAGCGCGATCCGCTCCCGCCGAACCGGCCGCGCTAGCGGGCACCGATGCCGCCGCAGCCGCCGCGGCCGCCGTGACCTCGGCACCAGCCGCCCGAGCCGCCGGATCCGGCACAGATTCCACGCCCGGGGCGCGCCGCACGGCAGCCCGGCGGGAAGCCCGGCGGGAAGCCCCCGCCAAGGCTCCCTCCGCGCAGACGGAGGATGCGCCGGACGGGACCGACGAGATGACCGTAGACACATCGAGCGCCTCCGCTGCGTCACGGGCACGCCCGAGTAACACCGCCCGTGGGAACGAACGTCCGGCAGGYGGTCGACGCGGACGCAAGTCAGTGCCAGCATGGGACRACATCGTCTTCGGTGCCCGACGTCCMTGATCAGACGACCGGGCGTCCGAGACGGGTACCCGTTCGTGGTATGGAGGACCACGGACACCACGCCGCTCTGGATGCAACGACGCCACGAGAGCCGGCTGTGAGTAAACCGTCACATGGTCAGTTGGAACGTCTGACCGCCTAACACAGTTGGAGTAGATGTGACAGGGACTATCACGAAGCCGACGCTGACCAATCTTGATCGTTGCGACCGGTGCGGTGCCCAGGCCTACGTGCGGGTCGTGCTGCCCGGGGGCGGCGATCTCCTGTTCTGCCGGCACCACGCGAAGTCGCACGACTCGAAGCTGCGTGAGATGGCTGTTGAGTATCACGACGAGACCGACAAACTCAGCGTGTCCTGAACTCGGCCGCCCAGGCACCCTGAAGGGGCACATCACGATCTAGCGATGTGTCCCTTTTGGCGTATCCAGGATCCCTGACCACTTCCCTCGCCGCTGGCCGGCGGCCCATCCGTTACTCCGGGCGGCCTCCGCCGCGATCATCCACTCCGTTCCCGGGTGCCCTTCGGCACCCGGGAACGCCAGGCCATACGGTGGGGGCCGTGTCCGCCGCGGGAAACAAAACACCGGCTCCCGTGGCATCGTCCCCGGTGAGCGGCCGCTGGATGGTGTTGCTGCGCAGGGTGGTCGTCGAGGTGAATCCCGGGCTGCTAACGCGGGCCAGAGACCGTCACGCCGCGACCTGGACCGCCATCCGGCGCAGCACGCTGTTCCACCGGCTGGATCGCCAGCGCCGCCGGCTGCCCCGAGGACCCCTGCGACTGGCCCATCGGACCATCACCAATGYCTGGCGGCACCGGGTCCTGGGGCTTGCGGCCGAGGCGGGATTCTGGCAGCTGCTGTCCCTGCCCCCACTCCTGCTGTCGTTGTTGGGAACGCTCGGCTACGTCGGTGACGCCATCGGAGCCGACGCCCTCGACAGCGCCCGGCAGAGCATCCTTCACGGCGCCGGCGGCCTGCTGACCGAATCGGTGGTCGACGACGCGGTGCGCCCGACCATCGACCAGATCCTCTCCCGTGGCCGACCGGATGTGATCTCCATCGGTTTCGTGCTGTCCCTGTGGACCGGGTCGACCGCGATGGCGACCTTCGTCAACACCATCACCATCGCCTACGGCCAGCGCGAGCTGCGCTCGGCGGTACGCAGCCGGCTCCTGGCGCTGTGGCTGTTTCTCGCCCAAGTGGCCAGCGGGGTCATCCTCCTGCCGGCGCTGGTCCTGGGGCCCGAACTGATCTCGCGGATCTTCGACGCCAGTCGCCATCCCCTCGTCAGTACCCTGATCACACTGCTTTACTGGCCGGTCGTGGGACTCGTGGCCCTGGCGATGCTGACCTCGCTGTACCACCTCTCGCTGCCGGTACGCCGACCCTGGTGGCGGGCGCTGCCCGGAGCGATCCTCGCGCTCGTCTGCTGGCTCGTGGGCAGCGGCGTGCTGCGGTACTACCTGGAGATCGTGTTCAGTCACGAACTGGTCTACGGCTCGCTCGGATCACCGGTGGCGGCGCTGCTGTTCTTCTACATCACCGCGCTGGCCGTGTTGTTGGGCGCGGAGCTCAACGCGGCGCTGGACGAGCAGCCACCGCGCCGCCGGGGCAGCCACTCGGCGCTGAACGCCTTGAGGCCGCCTCAATAGGTGCAGGACACCCCGCCCGCGTCACCCGGGACGGACCTTCCCGCCGCGCTGGTCGGGGACCAGACCACCGGTACCGCGGCGGACACCGGTACCGCGGCGAAGGAGCCAMCCCCCGCGCCGGCCGGGAGTGCGCCGGTGGAGCTCCCGTCGGCGACACGACCGCCGAAGGGCTTGAGGAAGGTGCCCAGCTGGGCTGGATCAGGAACTAGGACGCTCTGCCCCCCGCGGGTGCCAGCTGCCGCCGGCACCGTCGTGAACGCGACGCCGCCCGATCCGATCGACTGCATCCGCACCGCGAGAAACCGGAGGTCGGCGAGGGAGGTGGCCTCGTCGAGCGTCAGCGCCGAGGTGGCGGAGTCGACCACCCCGAGCAGCTTCGCCGGGTTGAGCAGGGTGTCCGTCGACGCGATCCGCTGGAAGACGGCACCGAGGAACTGCTGCTGGCGGCGGATGCGGTCGATGTCGCTCTCGGGTAGGCCATACCGCTGCCGGACGAAGGAGAGGGCCTGCGCCCCGTTCAGCGTGTTCTCGCCGACCTGACCGGAAAACCCGGAGTAATGGTCGTGCAGGTTGTCGAAACCCCGTGCCTTCAGCTCGGGGGGAAGCTCCTTGATGCAGACGGTGACCCCGCCGAGGGCGTCCGTCATCCCCTGGAAGCCGATGAAGTCGATCTGAACGTAGTGGTCGACCCGGATCCCGGTGAGGTTCTCGATCGTGGCCACGAGCAGGGACGGCCCGCCGTAGGAGAAGGCGGCGTTCAGCTTGGACCGCTGCGCCGCGTGCTGCGTGCCCGCCGCGTCGGTGTACGCGGGAATCCGCACCCACAGATCCCGGGGGAAGGAGATGAGAGTCGTCGAACCGTCGCCGTCGAGGTGGGCGAGGATGGTCGTGTCCGACCGCTGCCCCTCGACCTGGCCGAACTCGCCGTTGGTCCCCGTCCGAGTGTCCGACCCCACGAGCAGGATGTTCTGCGTTCCGCCCGATGCGGACGCCGGCCGGTCCGCGCTGGCGGAGAAGGCCAGCGGGATGTGATGCACCCTACCGTCGTAGTGCTTCAGCACGGCCCAGCCACCGGTCGCCAGGATCAGGACGAGGGTCGCCAACACCGCGGCCATGGCGGTGAGACCGCGCCGTAAGCCGCCCTGCCCGGGTGCCACGGGACCCTCCGGGGCCGGCCGGTCATACCGGGGCTCGGCCGCCGGGTGATCGATGGGGTACCGGCCGTAGGGATCGGGGTAGGCGCCGGGGGGTACGCGCGGCTCGYCATCATCGTGACCCCGCGGAGCGGGCCGGTGCTCCCGGCGCGGCCACTGCCCGACGGGCCAGTCCTCCTCAGGGGCCCGGCGTGGGTCCCGCGGGTCACGGACGGACCGGCCAGGCCGCTCGCCGTCCCGGCGTCCCGCCGTCGGCCCGTACCGTTCCGGACGATCCGGACGATCCGGAGGCCAGGTCATGGCCGCGTCCTCCTCCCTCATCCACCGGGATGAGATCATCCGCGCCAGTGGCGCCGCCCGGGGTCGGCACCGTCCACCACCGGCGCGAACCCGCCGGACCACCTTGGCACGACGTGGGCGCGGACGGACCGGAACCCTCCCGGACAGTCTTTTCGATGGTGACGGGTGACGGGCGTCATGGCATTCCCGAGGGGTTGTCGGATGTACGACCTCGCAGGCCCCCGGCAGGCCCGCGGACCGTGCGGACTCCGACGGTGCCGCCCGGACCGTCCCGGCCGAGCCGAGCGGCGGCGGACCCCGGCTGACGCCGAGCATCGAGACCGGTCGCGGGCCCGATCCCGATCCTGYGATCCCGACGACAGCCACCGGTATCGGGATGCGCAACAATGATGCCGGTACCCGATGGTGTTCGCGACACGCAGTGCAGTACCCGAATCGAGTGCAGTACCCGAATCGAGCACAGCACCCGAATCGAGCACAGCACCCGAATCGCACGATGYCGGTGGCTATCGGACCGGCATTACGGCACACCGAGGACGTCCGCCCCCGGACCGACTCGATCCGTGCAACGTGGACCCGCCTTCCCCGCCGACCGGCAGATGAGTTAACAGTCCACGACGGAAGGTCACAACCGATCGGATCCCCCAGATCTCCCACAACCGATTGCGTGCCCTCGTTAACTCACCCGAGGTGGGAGGAACAGTCTTCATGGAAGGGTCCGAAGGCGGCGAAGTGGGTAGCGGCGTTCGGGCCCAGGTCGCGACGCGACCGCCCACATCGGCCCGGCATCACCGCGGCGGCGCGATGCACCAAATGCCCGGCGGACCAACGACGAGAAGTCCGGCCAACGCGCCGGGCATGGCGGTGCGCCTCGCGCTACCCGCCGTCCGCAACGGGGCCTACCGTTAACGGTATGAGTGCCCAGTCCCACCAAAGCTCACCTCCACCGACCGGCACGGGGGTGCCCGAGAGCGCGCCGGCCGGGCGTGATCCGAACCTCATCACGACCGACGAGCCGGGYGTTGTCCCCACCGGGGCCAGTGAACCTCCGGCATCGGATGATTCCGTGCGCGAACCCGGACAGGCCAACCACGACGAGGAACCACACGCGGCGTTCCGGCGATTTATGTCGACCGGGTGGGCGCCGATTGACGACGCTGTGCCATCCCGCGATGACTGCGCACCCTACACCACGAAACGTCGCGCCTTGTTGGGTTCGCGGYTCCCRGCGGACGCGCTTGTGGTGCCGAGCGGCGGTCTGCGGGTAYGGGCAAACGACACAGATTTTCCGTTCCGTCCMGGAAGTGACTTCTTCTGGCTGACCGGCTGCCATGAACCCGATGCCGTGTTGGTTCTGCTACCCAACGCGGCCGGTGAGCATGATGCGGTGCTCTATGTCGCCGGGCGGTCCGACCGGTCGAGCTCCGCCTTCTACACCGACCGGCGATACGGGGAACTGTGGGTCGGTCCCAGACCGGGGGTTCGGGAGACCACGGCACAGCTGGAGATCGAATGCCGGCCGCTCACGGAGCTCGCGGACGCGCTCGCGCGGTTGGCACCGGGAAACACCCGGGTACTACGCGGAGTCGATCCGGTCGTGGACGGTTCGGTGCTGCGCTGGTCCGGCCGGGGTGGACCAGGAACCGACCGCGATCTGGCCCTCGCACAGGCCCTTTCCGAGCTGCGGCTGCTCAAGGACGACTTCGAGATCGCCCGATTGGACGAGGCGATCGCCGCGACCGTGCGTGGCTTCACCGAGTGCGTGGGAGAAATCGGTCGGGCGATGGACCTGCCCAACGGAGAACGATGGTTGGAGGGGACGTTCTGGCGGCGGGCCCGGGTGGACGGCAACGACGTGGGATACGGTTCCATCGTCGCCTGTGGCCACCACGCCACGACGCTGCACTGGGTCCGCGACGACGGGCCGGTACGCGCCGGTGATCTCGCCCTGCTCGACATGGGGGTCGAGGGACGGTCCCTCTACACGGCCGACGTCACCCGCACGCTTCCGATCAACGGACGGTTCACCGAGGTGCAACGCCAGGTCTATGACGTGGTTCTTCGCGCCCAGCAGGCCGGGATCGACGCGGTCCGGCCGGGAGCGTCCTTCCTGGAGCCGCACCGGGCCGCCATGCGGGTCATCGCCACGGCGCTCGACGACTGGGGGCTCCTGCCGGTCAGTGCGCAGGAGTCGCTGACCGAGGACCCACGCTCCCCGGGAGCGGGCGTCCATCGCCGCTATACCCTGCACTCCACGTCGCACATGCTCGGATTGGACGTGCACGACTGCGCGCAGGCGCGCGACCAGACCTATCGCGACGCGGCGCTGGAACCGGGCATGGTATTGACGGTCGAACCGGGCCTGTACTTCCAGCCGGACGACCTGATGGTTCCGCCGGAACTGCGAGGCATCGGCGTCCGGATAGAAGACGACATCCTGGTCACCAGGGATGGAAGGCGGAACATGTCCGCCGCACTTCCGCGAACCGMGGAAGACGTCGAAAACTGGATGGCCCGGCAGCTGCCGAACTGACGGAACGAACAGATCTGGCGACGGACTGCGTCAGCGGCAACGCCAATAGTTCCTGCCACACCGGCCCGGTCGGTGTGGCAGGAACCTGACCATGCAAAACCTGATCACACGATCTTCGGTCCGCCGGATCGCGCGGCCCGTCGTCCAATACCACGGGCACTACCGCTACAAGGGGTTCCACTGCTCCGGTCCCTACCCCGGAAAAGCAGTCAAGACCAGGATCAGTGGGCCTTGTCGTACGCCTCGACGATGTTGGAAGCGATACGCCCCCGGTCACTCACCGTGTAACCGTTGCTGCGCGCCCACTCACGAATGTCGGCGGTACGGTCGGTTCCGCCGGTACGGCGCGAAGCGGCACGCACACCACGCCGGCCACCCGCCGCCCGACCGCCGGRACGGCGAGCCGCGGTGACGAACGGAGCCAACGACTCACGCAACTTCGTGGCGTTCTTCTCCGACAGGTCGATCTCATACTGCGCACCGTCGAGTCCGAACCGGACGGTCTCGTCGGCCTCTTCTCCACTGAGATCGTCAATCAACGAGACGATGGTCTTCTGGGCCATGCCACTCTCCTTCAGGTCAGCGGACCGCAGAACTCACGCGTCTATTATTACCACGAGAACGCGGGGAACTGTCACGCCTGGTTCGTCGGGCTCGCAGGCTTGGGTCGCCGAAGACGAAGTCAGCGCTCAACGCACGCCGCCCTGGCAGTCGGAGTGCGGAACCCAAAGACAGGGAGCAAGCTCCACATGATAGAGGGATGATCATGTTCTGCGAATCACACCTTCCCAGTCGAAAGGCCGACCGCAAGCGGACAGTTGGGCAGGCGTGGACCGAGCGGCGTCCATGTCCTCCGACCTTGGGACACCGATCGTGTTCGTCTACCGACTCCCGTGGACGATTGCCCGGCAAACGGCGGGCAACAGCCGCCGGCGCCTTTGGGGTGGTGGTGCCGCGAGCGGAACCGACCGGTACGAATGCCAAAGGGGATCGCCGCGCCGGATGAGTACCCCTGATTCCGGCGCCGCCGGTATGAGCCGACCCACGGACGAGTACCCGCGCACGTGGGTGGTAGACGGTGCCAACGTGATTGGCTCCCGGCCCGACGGGTGGTGGCGGGACCGCCCAGGAGCGGCCGGACGGCTGGTCGACGCTATTTCGGCGCGGATCACCCGTCCCGGCACGCACCCGCGGCCATCATCGAGGCCGGAATGGCCTGAGCGGATCGTGGTCGTTCTCGAGGGTGCGGCACGGGCCGGAGTTCCCGAGGGAACCGTACGGCCCGGAAAGATCACACCCGAAAAGGTCCGGCCCGCGGACGTCGCGCCAGAGAAGGGCCGCCACGTTCCAGCGAGGGCGGACCGCGCGGCACCGACCATCGTCGTCGTGCACGCCCCCGGGCACGGCGACGACGCCATCGTGGCGGCGGCGCGCGACGCGGTCGCGCCCGTGGTCGTCATCACCTCGGATCGGCAACTTGCCGGCCGGCTGAGGTCGCTCGGCGCGGGTGTGCGACGGTCGGGATGGTTGTGGGAGCTGCTCGACGAACGATGAACGACGGCCAACCAGCGACGGGTCCGGGGGCAACCGGCGGTCAGCGTCCGTCCGGGTCGCCGGCCGGCCCACGAACGGACGAGCCTCGGAGAGGGAGCACGACGGCCGCCGCGAAAAAATACACCGGCGATACCGGAAAAGGCGCGCTACGACGGGCTGAGGCCGCTTGACGGGGATGGACGGCCCACCGGACCGTACGCGAAACGCCGGGACCGAGCGGTGACTCGGGACCGGATCACGTCGGGACGGTCACCGCACCCCGCCGATCGTGGTCATCCGACCATCGACCGACCCCGTCCGACCATCGACCGACCCCGGTCACGGCCGATCGGCCCCTGAACGGACAAACACCCCGCGGCACAGACTCAGCCCCGCGGCACAGACTCAGCCCCGCGGCACAGACTCAGCCCCGCGGCACAGACTCAGACCGAGGCGGATACCGGATGCCGGGGAGGCGGTCCAGCGGCAAGCCGGGCGGTGTAGCGACCGGCCGCCACGCCGACCTCCAACGGAATCCCGAAGCAGGAGGACAGCGCCTGCGCGGTGAGGACCTGCGCGACCGGACCGGCCRCAAGCGCCTGGCCGCCGCGCACCAGCAACGCGTGGGTCACCCCGACCGGGATCTCCTCCACGTGGTGGCTGACGAGGACGAGGACAGGAGCGATGGGGTCGGCCGCGAAGCGGGTGAGCCGCCGCATCAACGCCTCCCGCGCACCCAGATCGAGCCCGGAGGCGGGCTCGTCGAGCAGGAGGAGTTCCGGGTCGGTCATGAGGGCCCGGGCAATGAGCACGCGCTTGCGCTCTCCYTCGGAGAGGGTTCCGAACCGACGGTCGACCAGTCCACGGCACCCGAACTGGGTCAGCAGGCCGGCCGCGCGGGTGAGATCGACCTCGTCGTACTCCTCGTCGGCGCGGCCCAGCACGGACCAGCCGGCGGTCACCACCGCGTCGAGTACCCGCTCGTCGGCGGGTGGCGTCTCCACCAGCGCCGGGCTGACGACACCCACCCGGTATCGTAGATCGAGAAGGTTGACCTTGCCGAGACGGGCGCCGAGCAGGTCGACCGTGCCCCTGGTGGGAAACAGCCGGCCCGAGGCCACCTGCAGCAGGGTCGTCTTCCCGGCGCCGTTGGGACCGAGGACCACCCAGCGCTGGCCAGGGAACACCGCCCACGACACGTTCCTGAGCAGGTATGACCCATCTCGCACGACATTGACATTGTCGAGGCGCAGCACCGCGTCCGGCATGCAGCTCACGTTACGCGACACCAGACTTCCTGATGCCGCCGGGACGGCCGGTCCACCCGTATCAGGCCGTCTCGTGCCGTAGCCGGCAGGTCAGCCCGTCACCCGGGCAGCCCCGCCCCGGCCGTCCKGACGGATTCACCCGCCGGACTGAGGTAAATCGGACAGATATAACAGACCACGCAATTGACCCTCTGGCCATGGCGTCAGTCCGGTTCGGGCGGGGTCGTCCCGGTCAGGTCGATCTCGGCCCACACGGCCTTCCCGTCGGGGACCGGACGGACGCCATGCCGAACGGCGAGCTGGGAGACCAGGCCGAGCCCGCGGCCGGCCTCATCCTCGGCCGCGGCGTGGCGCCGCCGCAGCACCCGGCCGCCACCGTCGGCGACCTCGACGACGGCCCGGTCGCCCAGCAGCCGCAGCCGCACCGACAGTGGTGGGCGACCGTGCCGCACCGCGTTGCTCGCCAGCTCCGACAGCACCAGAACGATGGTGTCGACGACTTCCGAGGCCAGCGGCGCGTTCTCCAGCGCGAGCCTGGCCTGAGCCCGCACGGCGCGCAGGCTCGCCGCACCGTCGAAGGTGACGTCCAGGAGGGCCGCCGCGGCCGTCGGTTCAACGGGCAACCGGGCGAACAGAAGCGCGACGTCATCGGCCGCCACCTCGTCGGCCGCCCCGTCGGCCGCCCCGGAACCCACTGGGCCGGGGGCGACGGCGGGACCGAGACCGGCACACGCCGTGGTGACCAGGTCGTCCAGATTCGCGGTGAACCTGTCGCTGGCGCGGGCGAGCGCGGCCGCGAGCTGCGAGACCCCGGCGTCGAGGTCGCGCGCACGTCCCCGGACGAGCCCGTCGGTGAACAGGGCGATCAGATATCCCCGTCCCAGTCGCACCGTGTACTCGGTCACGTCCGACCGGGCCACCCCGAGTGGAGATCCCACCGCCATGTAGAGCCTGGAGACCAACCCGTCCGGCGMGACGACCAGGGGCGGCGGGTGCCCGGCACTCGCCAGCGTCAGCACCCCACTGTCGATCTCAACGACCGCGTAGATGCAGGTGGCGATCTCCTCCCCGGGCAGGTCCGCGACGATGCCGTCCAGCAGCGTCAGCACCTCGGCCGGGGGAAGATCGAGACGGGCGCAGGTGCGGGCCGCCGCGCGCAGCTGCCCCATCACCGCGGTCGCCCGGATCCCTCGGCCCATCACGTTGCCGATCATCAGGGCGACTCGCCCGGCTCCCAGGTCAATCACGTCGAACCAGTCGCTACCGGCGTCGTCATCGACCCCGCCGGGCAGGTAACGGGTGGCCACCTCGAGCCCGGACGGGACGGCGGGTGGAGAACCGCGCAACGCCTCGCGCAGTGCCAGCGCATTGCTGCGCTCGGCGGCCCCCCGATCGATCCGGTCCAGGACGACCCCCACCCGGGCGGCGAGTTCGGTCAGCAAGAGCAGATCCGCTTCGGTGAACGGAGGTCGATCCGCAACGGCGGTCACACTCAGTACGGCGACGACGTGGCCGACCCGTACCACGGGTACGACAGCCATCGTGTGGGCCCCCACCTGGCGGATCCACCGCTCGGCGTCGGCCGGCGGATCCCACTCGCCCGCTGTCAGTGCGACGATCAGCCGTTCGCCCCGGCGGGCGGCCCGGGCGAACGGACTCGCCGGCGACGTCGCCGCGCCGGCCCCCGAGGCGAACGGAGGCACCGTGCCAAGCCCGTCACGGGCCAGGACGACGAGTGGACGCAGCTCGGGCACCGGCTCTGCCGCCCGGTCCCCCGCCGTCTCCTCGGCCCCGGCCTTATCCCCGGCCGCGTCCCCGGCCTTATCCCCGGCCGCGTCCCCGGCCCGGACGGACACCGCGGCAGCGCTCCAGGACGCCGGGACGGGAGCGGGTGTGCCAGTGACGAGCTGGACAACACACAGGTCGGCGACCTCCGAGACGATCAACTCGGCCAGGGAGCGCAGGGCGACGGGAGGCTCCACGGCCGCGGYCACGATCCCGGTAGCTCGCCCCAGCAGCTGAAGGCGTCGATCGGCGAGTGCCAGGGCGGCCTGCGCCTCGCGCGTCGCAGCCAGGGTCCGATGACCGCGCGCGGCGTCGGCGGCGAGCTGTTCGTAGCCGGTGGCCCGTTCCAGGGCCTGCGCGCAGGCGTCGGCGATCGCGATGAGGGACGCCTGATCAGCGGCGGTGAACTCCCGCGCCTGGCGGAACCCGAAGGTCACCACGCCGAAGGGGGCGCCGCCCCCGACGGCCAGCGGCAGCATCGCCCAGGCATGCTCACCCGCCGCGGCGGCGACGTCGGCGACCTCCGGCACCGGCCAGCGGGCGAGCAGCTCGTCGCGGTCGACGAGAAACAGCGCACGACCGCCCCGCATGACCTCCGCCACCGGATGTACCGCCCCCAGCGCCACCTCCGACCAGCGGGCGAGGCCGTCGGCGGGACCCGGCGGGGCGTGGAAGAGCAGCCGGTCGTGCGCCTCGTCCACGAGCGCGACGCCCCGGCCGGCGGCCCCGGCCATCCGCCCCCCGACGTCGAGGACGGTGGCGACGACGTCGTCCACGGTCAGGGTCCGGGCGAGCGCCACGGCCAACGTCGCGGTCTGTTCGGCCCGTTCCGTCGCGATCCGGGCCCGCTGGTCGGCCGTGGCCCGGTCGGCCTCGGCGGCGCGTACCTCGGTGAGGTCGCGGATCACCCCGAGCCACTCGCTGGGCCGGCTGTTCGGCCGGCCGGCCGCCGGCATGGGAACGATGCGGGCCTCGACCACCCGCATGGCGGTGCGGTCGCCTCCGCCACCGGAGATCCGGAACTCGGCCTCGAAGGTCTCACCGTGCTCGATCGCCCCGTGCCAGGCGCGCCCGACCCGCTCCCGGTCGTCGGGGTGGACCACGCCGAGCCAGCCGAACCCGGCCAGCTCCGCCGGATGCCGCCCGGTGAAGGCCCGCAGGCGGGGCAGATCGGCATCGAGTGCCCCGTCGCCTTCGGCGTGGAACACGTCCACCGCGGCGGCGTCCACGAGGCCGAGGTAACGTGCGTCGGCCCGCGCCCGCTCCCCCTCGACCGCCCGCGTCCCGCTGGCGTCGATCGCGACGAACGCCACGCCCACCAGCCCGACCTGAGGGTCGTTCACCGGATACCAGCTGGCGAGCCACGTCTGCGGCGGCCCGGAACCATCGGTGGCGACCATGACCTCCAAGTCCACCACCGGCTCGCCGGTGCGCAGTACCCGTGCCAGCAGAGCGTCGAGTTCCTGGCCGGTGTCGCCGAGGAGCTCGGAGACGGTACGGCCGAGGTGCTCGTGGACCGGCCGGCGGTCGAACCGGGCAAGTGTGYCGTTGACCCGCAGGAACCGCCCGGCCCGGTCGAGCAGGGCGAGACCGACCGGGGCCCACGCGAACAGCGCGTCCAGCATCACGAACGTGGCCGCGGGGTCGGTTCCCGGGGCGTGTCCGGGCAGGGGGAAAGCGGACCGGACACGCCCCGGCAGCCCCGCCGGATCGGACCGGCGCATCCCTGGCGCCTCCGGCGCGCGGCGCGGCTCGGTGCCGTCGATGACGTCCCGCGTGACCGGCTCGGCGGTCACGGCCGAAGCGGCCGGCCGGGCGACCATGGGCCAGCCCTCGGGTAGTCCGGGTAGCTCGGGGTCGGCTCCCCGGTCTTGACCGGGGCCGGTCTCCGGGCCGGGAGCGTGCTTCGGGCCGGGGACCTGGTTCGGGCCGGGATGCGCGCGTGGGGCGGGGTTGGTGTGTGGGGCGGGGTTGGTGTGTGGGCCAGCCGACGGTCCCCCTTGGGATCGGGTGACCGGATTCGGTCCCGGGGAGACATCCCCCTGGCCGGACGGAACAACGCCCGATGACGGGGAGGCGGATCCCGGGGGGCTCACGGAGAAGCGCGCACCCGCGGGCCCCGCGGCCACCGACCCCAGATCCACCGACCCCAGATCCACCGACCCCAGATCCACCGACCCGAGGTCCCCCGGCAGCGCCTCCGACAGCCCAACGTTCGCCGGCCGGTACATCGGCACGAGAGACGCCTGCCCAGGCATCCCCTCTACGGGGGTACCAGGCGTCCCGGCAACTCCCGCAGAATCAGGGGAGAGCATCGGGAATGCGCCGGAAGCGGGCCGGACAGGCGGCTGCGCGGAGTGCGGCGACGTCATGGGAGACGATTGTGGACGGCGTGCGCATGTTGTGCTGAACCACCCCGGATAGTCGCCCCGTCCGGAGTCGGGTGGTTCGGTGTCCAGAACCGCCGAGGTCCGACGTCCGCGCGGGGCGCCGACGGTCCAGCAACGATCTCCACGGACAGCACGGTCACCCGCCCGGTCGACACGATCACTGGATCCAACGTGAGATGAACCACCTCCGGCACGTCGTCGGCGAGCCGGGCGATCTTGAGGAGCAGGTCCTCCAGCGCGGCGATGTCGACCGGCGTCGAGCCGAGKTATCCCAGCAGCAGCGGCGCCGCCCGCACCGAGCGCACGAGGCGCGCCGCGTCAACGTCGGTGAGGGGAAGGATGTGATGTGCGCGGTCCTCCAGCAGCTCGGTCGCGGGGCCCGAGAGGCCGAACGAGACCAGGGGACCGTACCGGGGATGCTCCTCGGAACCGACAACCACCGACACGCCGACCGGGGCCATCCGCTGGACGACAATCGGCACCTCCGCCCCGAGCTGGGAGCGCAGCGACGCCCATGCCGCCCGCACGGCTGCCGCGTCGGGCAGGTCGAGACGCTGACCGCGCAGGTCCGGACGATGCCGGTAGGGCCGCGACCGCGCCTTGAGCGCCACCGGATAGCCGCGCTGGCCCGCCGCCTCGACGGCCCGGCGCGGGGACGTCACCAGGACGGCCGGCTCCACCGTGACGCCGTAGCAGTCCAGCAGGGCGGCAGCCCGATCCTCCGGAAGGCGACCGGTGAGTCCGGCGACGAGCGAACGCGCCTCGTCTGCTCGCACCGTCGTCGTCGGCACGGTGCCGATCGGGCGCGCCCACCACTGGGCGTAGCCCACCACCCGGCGCAGCGCGGCGACGGCAGCCTCCGGCGACGAATAGGCCGGGATGCCAGCGAGCTCGCCGGGCATCTCGACCCCCTGCACGGCGGCGAGAACCGGGATCTCGATGGTCGCGGCAGCCGCGACGGCGTCCACCGCGATCGGCCCGGCCGGGGAGGGYGGCAGCCGGACCAGCGTGGCGATCAGCGCATCCGCCCGGTCCGCGGCGGAGGTCAACGCCCGGGTGAGGTCCCCGGGGGAGCTGCCAACCGGGAGGAGCACCTCCTCGACTCTGAGCCCGGCCGCGTCGGCGGCGCGGGCCGTCAGCCGGACCAGGGCCCGGGAGTCGCCGACGACGGCGACCCGACCGCCCGCGGGCAGCGGCTGCGTGGTGAGCAGCAGCGCGACGTCGAACGCCTGGGAGACCTGGTCGACGCCGATCACCCCGGCCTGCCGCAGAAGCGCGTCGTCAAGGGTCGAACGGCCGGAGTACACGACGATCACTGGTTTACGCCGACCCACCCGCCGGGCCAGCCGGGCGAACTTGCGGGGGTTACCGAAGGTCTCCAGATGCATGATCACCGCGTCGGTCTCGGGGTCCTCCTCCCAGTACTGGAGCAGGTCGTTGCCGCTCACGTCGGCCCGGTCCCCGGCGGAGACGAAGACCGACAGACCGACCCCGCGCGCGGCCGCCGCCGCCAGGATGGCCCCGCCGAACGGACCCGACTGGGAGTAGCAGCCGATGCGGCCGGCCGGGGGCATCCGGGGCACCATCGAGGCGTTCAACCCCGCCGCCGGATTCTGGATGCCCATGCTCGCCGGGCCGACCACCCGCATGCCATCCGCCCGGGCCTCAGCCACCAGGGCCGCGTCTGCGGCGGCGTCGCGCTGGTCGGTGAGGACGACCAGCCCCCAGACTCCCGCCCGCCCGCAGGCGGCGACGACGTCGGGCACCTGCGCGGGCGGCACGCACACCACGGCCAGGTCGACCGGACGCGGCACGTCCTCGATGCCGGCGTAGGCCTGGATCGACGCCACCGCGCCGCCGGCCGCGGCCGCCGCCGGGTTCACCGGGTAGACGGGGCCGTCGAAACCGCCGGCGAGCAGGTGACGCAGGACCGCGTTGCCCACGGACGCGGCAGACCGCCCCGCACCGATGACGGCGATCGCGCGCGGATGCAGCAGCCGACCGATCGAGGCGGCCTCGGCATGGTGCTCCCGGGCCCGCATCACCCCGACCGACTTCTGGGTGGGGGTGATCTCGAAGGACAGCCGGACCGCGCCCGAGTCCCAGGTCCTCGAGACCGTGTAACCGGCATCGAGGAAGACCCGGATCATCTGCTGGTTCTCCCCGAGCACGTCGGCGTCGAAGCGGCGGATCCCACGGTCCCAGGCCGCGGCGGCAAGATGCTCCAGCAGCACCGAACCCAGCCCTCGTCCCTGCTGGGCGTCCTCCACCAGGAAGGCGACCTCCGCCTCGGTCGGCCGTGCGGCGGTGCTCTCCCAGTGGGAGACCGCGACCAGGTCGTCGCCGATCATCGCGACGATGGCGCCGCGCAGCCGCTGGTCCACGGTCGTCATCCGGTGGATGTCGGCGTCGCTCAGGGCACGGCGCACGGCGAAGAACCGGAAGTAGATCGACTGGGTCGACAGCCGGGTCCAGAAGGTCCGCAACAGCGGGCCGTCCGTCGGCAGGATCGGGCGGATGTGGGCGGTGCCGCCGTCACTGARGATGACGTCGGCCTCCCACTCGGCCGGATAGACGACCGGAGGCTCGGTGCTCACGCGGCGCTCACCCGGTTCTCACGCAGTGCTCAGCTCTCACGCRGGGCTCAGCGGTCGACGGTGGGGTCGAGGCCGTGCAACGGCAGCACCTGACGCCGGGTCGCCGCCACCGTCCGGTCCAACGGATCGTCGGGGTCTCCCTCTCCCGCGTCCCAGGGACGATACCGGACACTCACCCCGTCCCCGAGCGTCCGGGGCATGGCGGCGGCTCCGACGGACTTCTGCCCGGTCGCCGCCCGCACCCGTCCCGGCGCCGCGGAGCGCCAGTCCTCCGGCAGGGCGCGGCCGGCATCCAGGGGCACGTGGCCGGCGATCGCCAGCAGCTGCGTCCAGGCCCGCGGCACGACCGTGTCCAGCGCGTACCCGCCACCGCCGCAGGCCAGCCAGCGTCCGTCGCAGACCTCGTGGGCCAGCGCGTGCAGCAGGTCGTAGGAGGCCCGTTGGCCGTCCACCGACAGCGCCAGATCGGCCAGCGGGTCGAAGGCGTGCGTGTCGCAGCCGTGCTGGGTCACCAGCACCTGCGGCCGGAAGGACCGCAGGAGCACCGGCACCACCCCGGAGAAGGCGCGCAGCCAGCCGGCATCGCCGGTGGCGGGGGGCAACGCCACGTTCACCGCGGTGCCCTCCGCGGCGGGAGCACCCACCTCGGTCGGGAATCCGGTGCCCGGGAAGAGGGTACTCCCCGTCTGGTGTAGGGAGATGGTGAGCACCCGCGGATCGTCGTAGAACGCCGTCTGCACGCCGTCGCCGTGATGCACGTCCACGTCGACGTACGCCACTCTGGCGGCTCCGGCGGAGAGCAACCAGGCGATCGCGATCGCCGGGTCGTTGTAGATGCAGAATCCGCTCGCCATTCCCGGCATCGCGTGATGCAGCCCGCCGGCGATCGACACGGCGTGCCGCGGCGGCCCGCTCCACACCGCCCGTGCCGCCTCGATCGTGCCACCGGTGATGAGTGYGGCGGCCTCGTGCATCCGTTCGAAGATGGGGTTGTCGGCCGTGCCCAGGCCGAACAGGGCCGCGAACCTGGCCTGCGCCGGGTCGGGCGCGGCGCGGACCGCGCTCAGGTAGACCGGATCGTGGATCAGGCCGATGAGGTCGTCGGAGGCGAGGGTCGGCCTGGAGATCCGGATGCCCGGCGCGTCGAGAACACCGAGACTCATGGCGAGGTCCATGGTGAGCTCGAGCCGCACGGGATGCAGCGGATGCGTCGGCCCGAAGTCGTAGCCGGCCATGACCGGATCCCAGGCCACGACCRTCGGCTCGACCTGCGGCTCGACCTGCGGCTCGACCTGYGGACGGCCGTCGGTCCGCCGCTCGGAATCGCCCGGGACACCCATCTGTCGACCGTAGCCCGATCACGCTCCCAGAGATAGCGGTGGTGTCGATGACGAGGATCCGGGGCCATCGGTGAGGCACGTAGATCTGCCCGGAATGGCCTAGGGTCAGTGCCCGTGGYAGCAGACCGAGTGACACCGGACCATGCGGCGATGGAAGACGGGCGGCAGCCGGCCGGCCGTGATGGTGGGTCGGTGGCTGCCGGCACGCCACTGTGGGAACCGCCTCCCCGTCGGATCAGCCAGGCCGCGGTGACCAACTACCGCGCCTGGCTCGCCGCCGAGCGGGGGGTTGAGCTCGCCGACGACACGCGCCTGTGGGAGTGGTCTGTCACCGACCTGGACACGTTCTGGGAGTCGATCTGGGATTTCTGCGCGGTCGAGGGGGACCGCGGCACCGGTCCGGCGCTCGCCGACGCGGCGATGCCCGGCGCGGTCTGGTTTCCCGGTGCCCGGGTGAACTACGCGGAGAACGCGCTCACCCGGCGCGGGCCGGCCCCGGCCGTCATCGCCGTGCGCGAGGACGGTGCCACGGCCGTGGTGTCCTGGGACGAGCTGCGCCGGCAGGTGGCGAAGGCGGCGGCGGGACTGCGGAGCCTGGGTGTCGCCGAGGGTGACCGGGTCTGCGCCGTGCTGCCGAACACCGTCTACGCGATGGTGGGGATGCTGGCCACCGCCAGCATCGGCGCGGTGTGGTCGTCGTGCTCGCCGGAGCTCGGCCCGACGGCCCTGCGCGCGCGGTTCGGCCAGATCGACCCGAAGGTCCTGATCGGCGTTGACGGCTACAGCTACGGCGGGAAGAGCTACGACGCCCTCGACACCCTCGCCGCGCTCGCGGGCGACCTGCCGGGACTCGGGGCAAGCGTGATCGTGCCGTACCTGTGGCCGGACGCGCTCTCCCGGGCCCGGGCCGCGGGGCTGCCGGGGCTGCTCACCTGGGACGAGCTGATGGCTTCGGAGACCTCCGAGCCCGAGTTCACCCGGGTCGCCTTCGACGCGCCGCTGTGGATCCTCTACTCGTCCGGCACGACCGGCCCCCCCAAGGCGATCGTGCACGGCCACGGCGGTATCCTGCTGGAGCATCTGAAGTCGCTGGCGTTGCACCTCGATCTCGGTCCGGACGACCGGTTCTGCTGGTTCACCACGACCGGCTGGATGATGTGGAACTATCTGGTCTCCGGTCTGCTCGTCGGCGCGACCGTCGTGCTCTACGACGGAGCGCCCGGCTATCCGGCGCTCGGCACCCTGTTCGGTCTGGCGGAGGCCCYGGAGCTCACGTGCCTGGGCACGTCCGTGGGCTACCTGCAGGCCTGCGAGGACGCCGGGCTGGTCCCGCGCGAGTTCGCCGATCTGTCCAGGCTGCGCACCGTCGGATCGACCGGATCGCCACTGTCCGCAGCCGGCTATGCCTGGGTGTACGAAGCGGTGAGCCCGACCGTGATGCTGTCGTCGATCAGCGGTGGCACCGACGTCTGCACGGCGCTGGTGGCGGGCCTGCCGACGATGCCGGTGCGGGCCGGGGAGATCGGATCACGCGCGCTGGGCTGCGCGGTGCGCGTCTTCGACGAGGCCGGCGAGGAGGTCGTCGACGAGGTCGGTGAGCTTGTCGTGACCGCGCCGATGCCGTCCATGCCGCTGTGCTTCTGGGCTGACCCGGACGGCGGCCGGCTGCGGGAGAGCTACTTCTCCGTCTACCCCGGCGTCTGGCGCCACGGGGACTGGGCGAGGATCACACCTACCGGTGCCGTCGTCATCCAGGGACGTTCGGACGCGACGTTGAACCGCGGCGGCRTCCGGATCGGTACCAGCGAGCTCTACAGCGTGGYCGAGCGGGTCCCCGGGATCGCCGACAGCCTCGCGGTCGACACCGCGGACGAGCGCGGGCACGGCGAGCTGCTCCTTTTCGTCGTCCTCACCGAGCCCGGCCTGACCGAGGCGGTGGCCGCTCGGCTGCGCGAGGTTCTGCGCGCCGAACTCAGCCCACGCCACGTTCCCGACCGGATCATCGAGATCACCGAGGTCCCTCGGACCCACACCGGCAAGAAGCTCGAGGTACCGGTGAAGCGCCTGCTCGCCGGGACCGCCCTGGACGAGGCCGTGAGCCTCGACTCGGTCGCCAACCCCGATGCCCTGCTGCCCTTCGCCGCCGCCTCGGCCCGGTCGCGGCGGTCGGCGTCGGAGCCGATGACGGGAAGCGCACTGGAACCCGGCTCCGGATCCGACGGAGAAGCCGAACCCGGAGCTTGATACAGCAAAGTCGGATCTTCACCCGGCAAAAACGAAGATCCGACTTTCATCGATCCCGCGATCATGACGTGACCGCCATGATCGCGGTACTCCTGTCTTCCACCCGTGCCGCACCGTGCACCCGTACCGCACCGTGCACCCGTGGACGTGCCCCCGCGGACTCGACCGCAGGTGCGCTCGCCCGATCGATCAGTCGAGGAACTCGCGCAGCCGACCGGCGACGGCGGGCTTGCGCAACTCCCGAAGCGTGTCCCGCTCGATCTGACGGATGCGCTCACGGGTCAGGCCGAGCCGGTTGCCCACCTCGGCGAGGGTGTGCTGCTTGCCGTCGGCGAGACCGAAGCGCAGCCGCATCACCTCGCGCTCCCGCGGGCTCAGGCCACCGAGGACKTTCTCGATCTCGTCCTGCATGGCGCCGTAGGAGGCGGCGTCCGCCGGGGAGGTCGCGTCGGAGTCCTCGATGAAGTCACCGAGCACGGAGTCACCATCGTCACCGACCGAGGTCTCCAGGCTGACGGTGTCCTGCGCATACCGGCGCAGCTCCACCACCTGCTCGATCGGCATGTCCAGCTCGAGGGCGAGCTCCTCGTCGGTCGGCTCACGGCCGAGCGTGGAGACAAGCTGGCGCTGCAACCGGGTGATCTTGTTAATCTGCTCGACCACGTGGACCGGGATGCGGATCGTCCGCGCCTGATCGGCGAGCGCCCGGCCGATGGCCTGGCGGATCCACCAGGTCGCATAGGTCGAGAACTTGTAGCCCTTGGCGTAGTCGAACTTCTCCACCGCGCGGATAAGACCGAGGTTGCCCTCCTGGACCAGATCCAGCAGGGTCATCCCGCGACCGCTGTACTTCTTGGCGACGGAGACCACCAGCCGCAGGTTCGCCGAGACGAGCTGCTGCTTGGCGGCATGGCCGTCCTTGACCAGCAGACCGAGATCACGACGAAGGTCGGCGGGCAGGTCGGGGACGCTCTCGAGCTTGTACTCAGCGAACAGGCCCGCCTCGACCCGCTTGGAGAGTTCGACCTCCTGGGCGGCGTTGAGCAGCGRCACCTTGCCGATCTCGCGCAGGTACATGCGCACGAGGTCGGCGGTACCCGCGTGTTCGGCGGTGGACCGGCTGGCGGCGGTGGCGTCGTCGCTCGCTTCCTCCTCGTCGAGGAGTTCGATGCCAACGGCGTTGAGGCGCGCGATGAGAGCGGGCAACAGTTCAATACCGATGTCCGCGGACTCGAGCACATCACGCAACTCGGAGCGGCTGATCTCGCCGGCCTCGCGACCACGGGCGATGACCTCGGCCACCGCGCTCACATCGAGCTCGTCGGTATCGTCGGGAACAGCGGCCAGCGAACGGCTGGGAGCGGTGCGGACAGGAGGAGCGGCCCGACGAGCACGCCGCGGGCTACGCGGGCGGTTGTCGTCGGTGCGCTCGGCAAGTTCCAGAGCAGGCAGCGTCATCAGTGGCAAATCCGATGGTCGGTGCGGGTGGGTCGTCTCGTTCTGTGCACGTGGGAGGTAACGAACGAAGACGCGGAACCATTCCCCGTGCAGGCACACCCGGACATCAGCGATCGCCGGGCCTACCAAGCAGTGTAGACCCTAGCCCTYGAGACGCTGCACTCGCTGCCGCGAAGACTACCTGGCAGATTCCACCCTGTGGCGCGAACCGCGAACTCTCCTGAGCTTCTCTGGTGGCCGAGCAGCCTGCGGATCAGGCCAACGGCAACTTTAAGTAACAGATCCACTACTCACCGTAGAAGTTTTTTGCGTTCCACCATCCGTGCCATATTTTCTGACGATCACCAGTCGGTGCTAACCCGTAACGGTAGTCGGCAAGCCGACACCCGCGACCCGGCCCGGACCCGGGCTCTCCACCGGGACGGAAGGACCGGCGGGCCGACGCGGGCGCCGCCGCCGACGCCACCCCGACGCCACCCCGACGCCGAGGCGCTCGAGAACGGCGATTCCGTTAGGCGGGCCACACCCGACGGACCCTGCCTCTGTGCACAGCGTGTAACCGCTACTCTCACACGATGTCCGTCCCCAGCCTTCCCGCAGACCTGGCGGCACTACGGGAAACCGCGATCGACGTGCTACGAGACAACGACCTCGGCGACATCACCCGGCCCTCCCCGACGCTCTACCCGCACCAGTGGCTCTGGGACAGCTGCTTCATCGCGATCGGACTGCGCCGTCTCGACCCGGGACGGGCCGCCAAGGAGGTCCTCTCGCTGCTGCGAGGCCAGTGGCCGAACGRCATGATCCCCCACGTGATCTTCGCGGAGACCTCGGACTTCTACCACGCCGGTCCGCAGCGCTGGCGCTGCGACCAGGTGACCACGACCGCCGGCGGAGTGCAGAGCACGGGGGTCACCCAGCCGCCGATGATMGCCGAAGCCGCCGTCCGGATCGCAGCCATGATGACGCCATCCGCCCGCGACGCCTTCTACCGCGCGTTGTTCCCCGGCCTGCTGCGCTTCCACACGTGGCTCTACCTCGAACGCGACCCCGACGACGACGGTCTCGTCACCCTGGTCCACTCCTGGGAGTCGGGGATGGACAACACGCCGGCCTGGATGGAGATCACCAGGCCGGCGGCTCCGCTGGGAGTGCGGGCACTGCGCCGGATCAACGGCGGCGACGCCCTGGACGCGCTGCGGCGCGATTCCAAGGAGGTTCCCCCCGACGAGCGGCTCACCTCGGGAGACCTGTTCACGCTCTACCGGATCGTGCGTGAGCTGCGGCGGGCGCACTACAACTTCCGCGAGATCCGTCGGAGCATCGTCCCCCTCGTCCAGGACGTCGCCTTCAACGCGATCCTCATCCGGGCCAACGAGCACCTCACCGCCATCGCCGCCGAGATCGGCCAGACCATCCCCGCCTGGCTGTGGCGGTCCATGCACAGGACGCGCGAGGCGATCGAGMGGCTCCACGCCGACGGCACCTACTACAGCCGCGACTTCCGGACGGGAACGCTGCTGCGCCACGAGACGATCTCGGGGTTCCTGCCGCTCTATGCCGGGGTCGTGYCCGAGGACCGGGTCGACGAGATGGTCAAGACGCTCACCTCACCGCGCTACTGGTCCCGGTTCGGCATCGCGAGCGTGCCGCTCGACGACCCGGGCTTCCTTCCCCGGTGTTACTGGCAGGGTCCCGTCTGGGTCAACATGAACTGGCTGATTGCCGACGGGCTGGAGCGTTACGGTCGGCTCGACGCCGCGGAGAACCTGCGCCAGAACACGATCGACATGATCGCATCGTCCGGGGCGATGTTCGAGTACTACTCACCCCTCGACGGTTCCGGCGCGGGCAGCAACCGGTTCTCCTGGACCGCGGCGCTCCTGGTCGACCTCCTCGCCGCCGAGCACTGAGCCACACCGCCGAGCACTGTCTCGGAGCAGGGACCCGATGCGGAGCAGGCACCCGATGCGGACCGCGTGCCCGATGCGCATCGGGCACCCGGTCGGACCGGCCGCCGCGACGCCTAGCTGCAGCCGCTGGTCGAACCGCACTGCTCACAGACGTAGCAGCTACCAGCTGGCCGCATGGTCACCCCGCAGGTGAAGCAGAGCGGAGCATCGACCACGGTCTGCGCGACGAGCGACTCGCCGGGCGGTGCCAGCCGCAACTCCCGTGCCACGTACGCCGGGCCGTTCCCTACCGCCGGACCGGGCGGGACGCCCGGGTCACCCCGATCGGCGACGGAAGCCGAGGATCCGGTCACCGCGGCCCCCTGGGATCCGGCCGGGCCGTCGATCCCGGCGGGCTGCGCCGATCGCGCGGCCTCCACCGCCGGCGCTGGACCGTACTGACCCGCGACCCGACGGGCCCGGTCGGCCGCGGTCGAGATGCCGAGTTCGGCCCGCTGATCGGCGTCGAGATAGTCGAGCGCGAGGCGACGGAACAGATAATCCATGATTGACTGGGCGATCCGCACGTCCGGGTCGTCGGTCATCCCAGCCGGCTCGAACCGCATGTTGATGAACTTGCTGACGTACGCCTCCAGCGGCACGCCGTACTGCAGGCCGATCGAGATGGCGATCGCGAACGCGTCCATCACGCCCGCCAGGGTGGACCCCTGCTTCGACATCTTGATGAAGACCTCACCGAGACCGTCGTCCGGGTAGGAACCGGCGGTCAGATAACCCTCGGCCCCGCCGACGGAGAAGGACACCGTCCGCGACGGGCGGGTCTTCGGCAGCCGGCGGCGCACCGGTCGGTACTCGACCTCCACCGGGGCGGGTCCGACGGAGCCGGCGGTCCCGACCGCGTCTCCCGTGCCGACCCCGACTCCCGTGCCGACCGCGTCTCCCGTGCCGGCCCCGACTCCCGTGCCGGTCCGGGTGGCGGCCAGCTCGGCGGCCTGCTTCGCCCCCTTGACGTCGGTCAGCGGCTGGCCGACCTTGCAGTTGTCCCGGTAGATGGCGAGGGCCTTCAGGCCCAGCCGCCACCCCTCCAGGTAGATCTGCTCGACCTCGGCGACCGTGGCGGTCGACGGCATGTTCACCGTCTTCGAGATCGCGCCGGAGAGGAACGGCTGTACCGCGGCCATCATGCGGACATGGCCCATCGGGGAGATCGCGCGCTCCCCGATGGCGCAGTCGAACACCTCGTAGTGCTCCGGACGCAGGCCGGGAGCGTCGATGACGTGCCCGTACTCGGCGATGTACTCGACGATCGCCTCGATGGTCTCCTCGGGKTAGCCGAGYGCCTGCAGGGCCGCCGGGACCGTCTGGTTCACGATCCTCATGCTGGCGCCGCCGACCAGCTTCTTCATCTTCACCAGGGCGAGGTCCGGCTCGATGCCGGTGGTGTCGCAGTCCATCGCCAGACCGATCGTGCCCGTCGGGGCGAGCAGGCTGGCCTGCGCGTTGCGCCATCCGTGCTTCTCGCCGACGGTCTGCGCCCGGGCCCATTCCCGGGACGCGACGGCGAGGATCCGGGAGTCCTCGGCGTGCACGCTGCGCACCGCGTCGTTCGCGGCGGCATGCTTGCGCATCACCCGCCGGTGCGCGTCCGCGTTGCGGGCGAAGCCGTCGTAGGCGCCGACGATCCCGGCGAGTTCGGCGGAGCGCCGGTAGGCGGTGGCCGTCATCAGCGAGGTGATCGATGCGGCCAGCGCCCGGCCGCCGTCCGAGTCGTAGGCCCGGGCGCTGGCCATCAGCAGGGCACCGAGGTTGGCGTAGYCGATGCCGAGCTGCCGGTAGGCCCGGCTGACCCTGGTGATCTCCGGCGTCGGGAAGTCGGCGAAGCAGATCGAGATGTCCATCGCGGCAATGATCAACTCGACCGCCGCGACGAACGCCTCGGCGTCGAAGCTGCGGTCCGGGCGCAGGAACTTCAGCAGGTTCAGCGAGGCCAGGTTGCAGCTGGAGTTGTCCAGGTGCACGTACTCGCTGCACGGGTTGGAGGCGCTGATCCGGCCGCTCTCGGGGCAGGTGTGCCAGTCGTTGATCGTTCCGTCGTACTGGATGCCGGGATCGGCGCAGGCCCACGCGGCCTCGGCGATCGTGTGGAACAGCCCGCGGGCGTCCACCGTCTCCAGGACACGGCCGTCGAGGCGGGCCCGCAGGTCGAAGCCGCCGCCGTCGACGACCGCCCGCATGAACTCGTCGGTCACCCGGACGGAGTTGTTGGCGTTCTGGTATTGCACGGAGGCGATGTCGCGCCCGCCGAGGTCCATGTCGAAGCCGGCGTCCCGCAACGCCCGGATCTTGTCTTCTTCCCGGGCCTTCGTCTCCACGAACTCGACGATGTCGGGATGATCGACGTCGAGCACGACCATCTTCGCCGCCCGCCGGGTCGCGCCACCGGACTTGATCGTACCCGCCGAGGCGTCGGCGCCGCGCATGAAGCTCACCGGCCCGGAGGCGGTGCCCCCGGAGGACAGCAGCTCCTTCGAGGACCGGATGCGGGACAGGTTGAGCCCGGCCCCGGAACCCCCCTTGAAGATCAGCCCCTCTTCCCGGTACCAGTTCAGGATCGACTCCATGGTGTCGTCCACGGAGAGGATGAAGCAGTTGTGCACACGGAGGCCGGCGGAGAGGTACTCGCCGCTGTCGGTCTGGATGTCGTAGACCGGCATCGGCCCGCGCGGCTCAATGCGCTCGATCTGCAACCGCTTCACCGGCTTCGCGGCCTGGCCGGGCTGATCGAACGACACCTCCAGCTTCGCGGSCTTCACCGGATCGAGGAAGCCGATCTCGTCCGCGAACGTCCGCCGGTCACCGGCGTTCTGAATGCCCAGGCTCCAGAGGTCGTGGCGGTCGGGTCGCGGATCCGCCTCGCGGCGTACCCGCGCGAAGATGCCGAACCGGGCGAGCAAACCCTGCACCCCGCGAATGAGGCCCTCGCTGATCATGTCCAGCCCGATCAGCGTCGAGCGCTCCCGGCGGGACACGTAGCCATCGGCCTGGAACAGGCTGCGCAGATAAGCCGCGACAACGGGTAGCGGAGCATCATACAGCCGGGTCGGCACAGTCATCGCCTCGATGGTCAGCGAGGCGTTCGTACCGGCGTACCGACCAACAAAACCGTCCGCCTGCAGCCGGCCCGCGAGCGCCGCCTCGGCGATCTCCCGTGAAGTGATCTCACCCTCGCCCGGGGCGATGGTGCGATGCCACTCGAGGGTGTCCCCGGCCCGCAGCGCGCCGGCGGGGACGAAGGCCCCGGCACCCGCGGAGGTGCTCCGCCACACCAGATGATCGGCGGTGACGTCGAGCGCGTGACCGGCCCTCGTCCAGATCCGCAGGACGTCCTTGACGCCGTTGGACTTGGTCGCGATCACCTGGGTCAGACCGTGCGCGTCGAAGACCTTCATCCCCACCGCGTCCGTCTCCACCAAGGCGCCGATGGGAACCAGACCGGATGGCGTGCTGACGAGGGCGTCATAGGGCTGGCACGCCGAGACCTGCTGCGGCGCGGGGGTTCCCACGTTGAACCAGACCGGCGAGTTGAAGCTGAAGACCTGGTGGAGCAGCATCCAGGTCAGTTCGTGCTCGAAGATCTCGGCGTCGGTGTCCGAGGCGAAGTAGCCGTGCTCGCGGCCGGCCGCGCCGTAGGCGTGCACGACCCGATCGATCAACTGCCGCAGCGACCACTCCCGCCCCGGCGTGCCGGGCGCCCCACGGAAGTACTTGCTGGTAACGATGTTGGAGGCGTTCACCGACCAGAACTGCGGGAATTCCACTCCCCGCTGCTCKAAGTTGACCGAGCCGTCCMGCCAGTTGGTCATGACGACGTCCCGGGACTCCCAGGTGACCTCGTCGTACGGGTGGACGCCGGCGGTGGTACGTGACCGCTGGATCTTCAACCCACTCGCTTTCGCCGCTGACCTGCTCGGCTTCGTGCCGCGGCTGTCGGTCATGACGCTCCTCGTCTTCACTCGTCAGCTTCAACCTTCAACAATGTGTTGTGGGCATCCCCGCCCCAGGCCGCAGCCAGTGGACGTCGGGACGGTGCGGGGCCGGACCTCGACGCACGGCGGTGCCCGCGGGGACGAGCACGCGCACGRCAAACACACGCACGGCGAACGGCACCAGCCAGGTCGAGCCGGGCCGCATGCGTGCCGTCCGGGAGGTCCGCGGTCCTCGCACGGCCGCGACGCGGGATGTCACCCGTCGCCGGCGGGACCGGGCCGGCACGGCGAGCCAGGGCGATGTATGACGCTTTCGGTCGAGCGGTCCCGGCCCTACCTGCTATGCACCTGCTGGGTGCCGATCACCGGCGAGACATCGACGGCGCCACGCGGGACCGGTCGTGCTGGTCCATCCCGCGTGGTGGGAGGTCCGGCGGCCTCGGAGCGCAACGCGGCGATCGCGGACTCGAAGTCAGTCAACGACTCGAAGGCCAGGTACACCGAGGCGAAGCGGAGATAAGCCACCTCGTCGAGCTCACGGAGCGGACCGAGGATCGCCCGGCCGATCGCCTCCGCGGGCACCTCCGCCGACCCCGACGAGCGGACGGCGTCCTCTACCCGCTGCGCCAGAAGCGCGAGATCATCATCCCGCACCGGCCGGCCCTGGCAGGCCTTGCGGACACCGGCGATGACCTTGGCCCGGCTGAACGGCTCGGCCGCCCCACTGCGCTTGCGAACCTGAAGGGACGCCTCCTCCATCGTAGTGAACCGGCGACCGCAGGACAGGCAGGACCGCCTGCGGCGGATCGCCGAACCCTCCTCGGCCTCCCGACTGTCAACGACGCGACTGTCCGGATGCCGGCAGAACGGGCACCGCACGCGCTACGCCTCCTTCGCCCGCGCCGGAGCCGACCGCCCCGGACCGGGGATGAGGGACACCGTTGAGGACCCGGCATCCACGCCGGACAGACCACCTTGTGGATGGACCGCCAGCTCCCCGCGGAAGACCTGTGGAACAACCTGTGGATGACTTACACCCCGGTAAGCACCAGATGTTGTGTCCAAGGTAGCGCACGGCCCCAGAGATGAGGACAGCACCCCCGTATGGTCCGTGTGGTCCGCATCGCACGTGGCACCGCACGTGGACGAAAGACGACGGTGCGCGAGAACCCTGCGCCGAGACACTCGTGGACCCGGGAAGCCGGGCGTCAGGGAAGGAGTAACGACTGGCCCGGGGCGATCAGTGGTGACCGCAGGTGGTTCAGCCGCATCAGCCGGTCCACCATGACCCGGGTGTCGGCGCTCTCGTCGAGCGCCACTGCCACCTCCCACAGCGTCTCCCCCGGCATGACCAGATGGTGCCGCGGCGCCTCCGCGGTATCCGGCCCGGCAATCGACACCCCAGGCATGATCATGATTGCTACCGCCACGACGACCGCCACGACGATCGATACCACCACCACCCGACCCCGCCGGGTCAGCCGGAGCGGCGGGGGTGCGGGCGGGCGACCCGGCGGCCGATGACCCACCCGGTCCCTGGCCATCGACAGGTCGACGACCCGCGCCCTGTGTGCGGATCCCACGGCACCCTCCCGTTCCGACGACACCGAACACCGAAGATCGAACCTTCGTTCGATCGAACGCGTGGTCGATTGTCGCATCGGGAACCGGAAACCGCCAGGGACACGCTCGAACAGACGTTTGAGATTCTGCGACCCGCCGGTTACCGTCGAGTCGGTCGGGTGTGAACCGGGCGGTTTCCCCCGGTCACGGACGGCGGCGAGTCGGTGGGTGACCGCTTCCGGAGCGGGACGGTCCGCCGTGCGGTCGCCGGCCGGCCGGTGGCCGCACGGCGGAAGAAAAACGCGACGAGGAGAGCGGTAAGCGATGACTAGCCAAGGCAGGGGTACGCGCCGGGGCGGAACCCGCGGCAACGTGCGAGCCTTTCCCGAAGGCCCCACGGACGCGGGCCTGACCCCCCGGCAGCGCAGGGTGCTGGAGGTCATCCGGGCCGCGGTGGAGCGGCGCGGATATCCGCCCAGCGTGCGGGAGATCGGTGAGGCGGTCGGCCTCACCAGCACCAGTAGTGTGGCTCACCAGCTCAAGGTGCTCGAGGAGAAGGGCTACCTGCGGCGGGACCCGAACCGCCCGAGAGCGATGGAGGTGCTGACCGTCGAGCACCCCCGGCAACGCGCGGATGTGGGCGCGGGCGCGACGACGGTGGCGGGCACGATTCCCATCGTCGGTGAGGCGGCGCCGGGCACCACCGAAGGAAGCAAGTCGGACGCGGCCTACGTGCCGGTGCTGGGCCGGATCGCCGCCGGTGGCCCGATCCTGGCCGAGCAGGCGGTCGAGGACGTCTTCCCGCTACCCAGGGAGATCGTCGGCGAGGGCACTCTGTTCCTGCTCCGGGTCGTCGGCGACTCGATGATCAACGCGGCGATCTGCGACGGTGACTGGGTGGTCGTCCGCCAGCAGCCGGTCGCGGACAACGGGGAGATCGTCGCCGCAATGATCGACGGGGAGGCGACGGTCAAGCGTCTGCGGGTTCGGGACGGCAAGATCTGGCTACATCCGGAGAACTCGGCCTTCGCCGACATCCCCGGTGAGGATGCGACCATCCTCGGCCGGATCGTGGCTGTGCTCCGCAGGGTTTGATGTGGATCGGCCGGCCGCCCGGCGGGCGGCCGGCCGGGTTGCCTCGCGTCTGATCGCTCCTGGGCTCAGGCCCGGTAGGCGTGCAGCTCCGCCGCGAGTCCCGAGGAAACCCGGGCGGACAGCCGGGTACCGGTCTCGGTGTGCTCCATCGTGAGCACCTCGCCGTTCGCGTGCACCCGGGAGACCAAGTCGCCCCGGGTGTAGGGCACGAGCACGCGCATCTCCACGTCGGGATGCGGCACCCGGGCACAGAGCGCGTCGACCAGCGCGGCCAGCCCCTCGCCCGTGCGTGCCGAGACGAACACGGCGTCCGGGGCGAGCTGGCGCAACCCCGCGACGACCGTCGGCTCCACGGCGTCCACCTTGTTGACGACGATCAGCTCGGGAACGCCGCCCGCGTCGATGTCGTTGAGAACCTCGCGCACGGCGGAGATCTGCGCGGCCGGCTCCGGCGATGATCCGTCCACAACGTGCAGGATGAGATCGGCATCGGCGACCTCTTCCAGCGTCGAGCGGAACGCCTCGACGATCTGATGCGGCAGATGCCGGACGAATCCGACGGTGTCGGTCAGGGTGAAGGCCCGGCCGTCCGGCAGGGTCGCCCGCCGCACGGTCGGATCAAGGGTGGCGAACAGCGCGTCCTCGACCAGGACAMCCGCGCCGGTCAGCCGGTTGAGCAGCGACGACTTACCGGCGTTGGTGTAACCGGCGATCGCCACGCTGGGGACCTCACCCCGCCGCCGGGCGGAACGCTTGGTCTCCCGCACGGTCGTCATCGCGGCGAGCTCGCGGCGCAACCGCGCCATCCTGGCCCGCAGCCGCCGACGATCGGTCTCGATCTTCGTCTCACCGGGACCACGGGTACCGATGGGCGCCCGGCCGCCGCCACTGGCCGCGGCCCGCGACATCGACTCACCCCACCCACGCAGCCGGGGCAGCATGTACTGCAACTGCGCGAGCTCGACCTGGGCCTTGCCCTCGCGAGAGGTCGCGTGCTGGGCGAAGATGTCCAGGATGAGGGCCGTCCGGTCGATGACCTTTACTTTGACGACCTCCTCCAGCTGCCGCAGCTGACCCGGGGTGAGCTCGCCATCGCAGACCACCGTGTCCGCGCCGGTCGCCGCGACGACCTCGGCGAGCTCGCGGGCCTTGCCCGAACCGACGTAAGTCGCGGCATCCGGCCGGTCGCGACGCTGCACGAGCGCGTCGAGCACCACCGAACCGGCGGTCGTGGCGAGCGCCGCGAGCTCCGCCATGGAGCTCTCGGCCGACCGCGGGGAACCCGACGTCCATACGCCGATGAGGACGACACGCTCCAGCCGCAGCTGCCGGTACTCGACCTCGGTGACGTCGTCGAGCTCGGTGGCGAGACCGGGAACCCGCCGCAACGCGGCGCGATCCTCCAGGTCGAAACCGTCCCCAGAATCGTCGAAGAAGTTCGGCAGGTAAGACGAATCGGCTTCGGTCAGCTTGATGAGGGATCTGTCGAGAGTGGACGCATCGAAGGCGTCAGCAGGAAGTGTCATACCATCCGTTCTCAACGCGGCCCGCTACCGCACCATTCCGCGATCATTCCGTGCCGCTTGCTCCGGCCGGGCCCCACGACCCGGTGGCCCGAGGAGGATCCGCCGGACCGGAAGACCCTGCCGCACTCGTGGCGCGCCTCCCCCTCGTTTCCCGGCGAATCCCGTCGCCAACCAGGGTCCCACGTCACCACGTCGATCGCGAACCGTTTTGCCGCCCCGCCGACGTAGCCTCTGCGACGTGTACCACGAGTACCACGAAAGACGGGCCCACCGCCTCGCCGCGACGATCTGGGACAGCTCGGGCCGCCCGACTCCCCCTGGACACCCCCCGGACACCACGCGGACGACGGCGGACCGGCATCCGGACCGCACCGGACCCTCGGACCGCACCGAGCGCACCGAGCGCACMGAGCRCACAGGTGTGGTGGGCAGTCGGCGAGTGTTGCCGGACGGATGCATGGACATCATCTGGAGTTCCGACGCCAATCTGATCGTCGCGGGGCCGGACACGGCGGCGAAGCTGGTGCGCTGGGCACCAGGCGTGCGGCACGTCGGGCTCCGCTTCGACTCGGGCTCTGGACCATCCCACCTCGGAGTGGCCGCGGACGAACTGCGCGACCAACGCGTCCCGCTCGCCGACCTGTGGGGCGACGGACCGGCGCAGCGACTCGCCGAGCGGCTCGCCATGGCCGCTGATCCCCTGGTCGCATTCGAGTCGTCGATCGCCGCCCGGCCCGTTCACCCGGCGCTCGTGGACCGGTTGGTTCCCGCCGTTCTGGCGGGTGCCCGCGCCCGGGCGCCTGTGGACGACCTCGCGCGCACAGTCGGGCTGAGCGAACGCCAGCTGCTGCGTCGCTGCCGGCGTGTCTTCGGATATGGCCCGAAGACGCTCGCCAGGATCCTCCGGATGCAGGACGCCCTGCACGCGGCGCGGGCCGGCATCCCGTTCGCGGTCGTGGCGGCCGAGGCCGGCTACGCCGACCAGGCGCACCTCGCCCGGGAGGTACGCGCGCTCGCCGGAGTTCCGCCGACTCACCTCATCCGAAATGTCAACGTTCAGGACGAGCTGGACGTCTCGGTGTCGGATGTCGCGGATGTCGCGGCCGCTACGGGCAGTGGGGCGTAGAGGTCGACGTGGTTGCCGTCTGGATCGAGCACGACCGCGTACCGCTGGCCCCAGAAGGCGTCCCAGGGCGGAAGGTGGCCGGCGTGACCGGCGCCGACGAGGTCGGCGTAGACCTCGTCGACCTCGTCCGGCGTGTCGCAGGCGAAGGCCAGCCCGACCCGCGGCGAGCCGGTACCCGCCGACCAGCGCGGATCAAAGGATCGGATGGTCGCCTCGCTGTCGAACGCGAGGCGCGGACCGCCGGGCAGCTGCACCTCGACGTGCGGCTGGGCGTCGGCCCCGGCGGGCAGGTCGAGGCCGAGCCGGCGGTAGAACGCCAGGGACCGGGCCATATCAGCGACGATCACACCGGTCAGGGTGAACGATGGTGGCATGAGGGCRCCGTAGGGCAGGCAGGCGGGCCGGGTCTTGCAGGAAACGGACACCTCACCCGACCGGGTCGTGGGCCTCCGCACGGCGYAGCACGCCGTCGAAGACCAGCTCGGCGGGCCCTCGCAACAGCACGGTCTCCGGCTGCCAGATCACGACCAGGCCGCCGCCGGGCACATCCACCTCGACCTCGACCGGCGCACCCGCCGGCCGGGCACCTCGCCGGGCCGCCCAGGCCACCGCGACCGCGCAGGCACCGGTGCCGCAGGACGCGGTCTCCCCGACCCCACGTTCGAACACCCGCATCGCCACCCCAGCCGGCCGGTCGACGACGATCTCCACATTCACCCCGTCCGGGAAGTCAACCGGGGAGAAGGACGGTGGTCGGGTCAGGTCGAGCCGACGCAGCCCGGCGACGTCCAGGTCGCCGGCGAAGCAGACCGCGTGCGGATTACCCATCGAGACCGCGGTCGCGGTGAAGTCACGATCGGCGACGGTGACCGGGGCCCCGGGTCCGTCGATGATCCGCGGCGGTCCCATGTCGACCGTGACGTCACCGTCCACCGCGGCCTCGACGAGCCGCAACCCGGCGCGGGTCGCGACGTGGAACCGTCCGGGCTGGGCGTATCCGGCGTCGACGAGGTAGCGGGCGAACACCCGGGCGCCGTTACCGCACATCTCGGCAACCGAACCGTCAGCATTGCGGTAGTCCATGAACCAGCGCGCCCGGCCGGCCAGACCGGCCGCCTCGGGAACCGCGGCGCAGAGCACCACCCGCAGCACCCCGTCGCCCCCGATGCCGGTCCGTCGGTCGCACAGCGCGCGCACCAGGTCCGCGGTGAGGTCGAGGTCCCCGTCGGGATCCGGCAGCAGGACGAAGTCGTTGCCCGTCCCGTGGCCCTTGACGAATCGCAGTTCCAGCTCGTCCCGCACGTCGCCGATCGTACGGGGGATGCCGCTCGGCACCTGACGACCGGGCTCCCGCGGCGGCGTCAGCCGGCTGCGGCCCGCGCCCACTCCCGCATCCGGTCGTCGGAATGCGACGGCTTGTACCAGCGGTCGGGCCGGCCTCGCCCGAGAGCGATCATCCGAGCGTCCTCCACCGGCACCGGCGGACAGAACACCGGTCCGATGGCGCGATCGCAGTCGAGATCCACCACCCGGGACGCCAGGCGCGCGGTGTCGACATCGTCGGCGACGACGGGCAGGCCGCGTTGGTGGGCAAGCCGGACGATGGCCGCGAGCACGGCCTCACCCTCGAGGTCCTTCATCGTCGCCCGCAGGAACAGACCGTCGATCTTGACGAGGTTCAACGGCAGCTGGTCGAGCACGGCCAACGAGCCCAGCCACGTGCCGAAGGACCCGACGGCGATCGCCACCCCGAGGGCACGCAGCCGGGTCAGCAACCGGGGCACCATCGGCGCGGCGAGTCCGAGGGTCTGCTCGCTGAACTCAAGGCCGATCGCCCCGGCCGGYAGCACCCGGCCCGAGACGAGCCGGTCGACCTCGGCCGCGAAGGCGAGGCTGGCAAGCTGGCGGCCATCGATGTTCACCCACAACCGGGGCGGGCGGATCGGCGTCCCGACCGCCATCCGATGCCAGGTGCGCGCCTCGGTCACGGCCATCCGCAGCACCCACTGGTCCACCTGATGGACGAGGCCCGCGGCCGCGGCGATCGGCATGAAATCCGCCGGACCCAGCACCCCGCGTTCCGGGTGCAGCCACCGCGGATGGGCCTCCATCCCCGGCACCGACCCGTTGCGCAGGTCGACCTCCGGTTGGAAGTGCAGCCGCAGAGAACCATCGTCGAAGGCGGCATAGAGCGCGGGGACGAGAGTCAGGTCGGGTGGGGTACCAGCATCGTCGGGTGGGGTACCAGCATCAGAGGTGGGCGCGGTCACATCGATCTCTCCAGACGCCGTGCGGGACCGGCCGCCGCGCACCGGTCACCGGCGACGCCGCGCATTGGCGGCGGCCCGATCGACCCCGACCCGGTCGGCCGATCACCCGTCAGAGCGAACCCACCAGCCGTCGCACCTGGGTGACATCTGGTTGGTCCAACCAGGCTATCCGGTTATCCCGCCGGAACCAGGATCTTTGTCGACGGGCAAAGCGCCGCGTCGCCGTAATTGTGGCGAGCTTGGCCTGTTCGGCGGAGTCCATTGCGCCGTCGAACCAGGCCAGAACCTGGGCATATCCCAGTGCGCGAGACGCGGTTCGGCCTTCCCGCAGGCCKCATTCCACCAACCTTCGCACTTCGTCAGGAAAACCAGCACCCCACATTTTCTCCACCCGGTCCGCAATCCGTTGGTCGAGATCGGGGCGATCCACGCCGATCTGCACGACCTCATAGACCGAGCGGTGCTCCGGCAGGGTGGCCGTGAAGGTTCCGGTGAGCTCGACGACCTCCAGGGCACGCACGATCCGCCGGCCGTTGCTGGGCAGGATCGCCGCAGCGGCCTGCGGCGCCCGCGCGGCCAGCCGGTCGTGCAGCGCCGGGGCGCCGACGCGGGCCAGTTCCTCCTCCCACCGCGCCCGGACGCCCGGATCGGTCCCCGGGAAGGCAAGATTGTCAAGAACCGCGCGGACGTAGAGCCCGGAACCGCCGACCAGCACCGGAATGCGCCCGGCGGCGAGCAGGCCGTCGATTATCCGGCGGGCGTCCGCCTGGAAGCTCGCGACGTCCGCGGGATGCGTCACGTCCCACACGTCGAGCAGATGGTGGGGCACCCCGCGACGCTCCGCCTCGGGAACCTTGGCGGTACCGATGTCCATCCCACGGTAGAGCTGCATCGAGTCCGCGTTCACCACCTCGCCGCCGAGGGCGAGCGCGATCTCGATGCCGAGGTCACTCTTGCCGCCGGCGGTCGGCCCCACGACCGCCACCACCGGTCCCCGGCGCGGTTCCTCCTGCCCGTTCATCCTCGCTCGGCAACATCCCGTGTCCAGAGGGCAACCAGATAGCCGACACCATACGGCGCGTCGTCATACCGGAGGTCACTGTTCCATGACCCCGGGCCCAGGGACCCCGGGCCCAGGGACTCCGGGCCCAGGCCGTCCCGGGTCGCGGCRAGCAGGGCGCCGGCCAGGACCTGCCAGGACGCCCGGCCCGCGGCGAGCAGCTCCCGGGCCAACCCCGGGTCCAAGGCGAGCAGGCCGGCCGGATCCCCTGCGGCCAGCGCCGCGGCGGCGGTCGCGTCGAACGCCGCGGCCCGTGGGTCCAACCCGCCGGGAGCCTTCAGCGTGCGACAGGCCGAGCCGTCGCCCATCACGAGCAGGGCGAGGCGCTCCTGCGGAGCGGAGCCCGCGACCAGCCGCGATCCGAGTGCGACGGCCCCGTCCGGGGAGATCTCCGCGGGCACCCCGACGGCGGTGCGGGCGCCGGGCCAACCGACGACGCCCAGCAGCCAGGCGCCGATCGTGATCGACAACGGTAGAGCGGGCGACGACAGGACGGACGACGGCTCGGGGGCCGGCGCGGTCGGGCCAAGATCCACCCGGAGATCCACCCCGAAGCCGGCCAGCGACCCGGACGCGGCGGGGCCGTAGGACACCTCGGTCGCCGCGTCACCCACCACCACGATCGTGTCCGGCTCGGCGGCACACAGCAGGCGCACCGCGTCCACCGCGACGGCCCGCGCCTCGACCGGCTCACCACGGCCGACCTCGGGAACCAGCAACGGAGGATGAGGACAGACCGCGGCGGCGACGAGGGTCATCSACGTACCGGAGTACAGCAGGCGTCCGCGCCGGCCGACGCCGCGTCGGCCGACGCCGGGCCGACGGGATCGGGCGAGGACGGCCGCAGGGACGGGATGCCCAGGGTGACGATCGGCCGTCCGTCTGCCGGCTGCTGCGCGGCTGCCGCACCGCCACCGTCACCGTCACGCCCGAGCGCCCACGCGTCCCCCGCACGGGTCGCCCGGTGGGACCGCAGGGGGCCGTCGGCGGTGAGGTGATGGGGTGCTGCCCGCGTCACCACCGTCTCGACGACGTCGCCCGGGCGCACCGTAGGCGCGACCGCCACCGCGACCGCGGGCGCGGCGCCGCCCGCCCTCGGGCCCGAGCCGGTGGACGAGCTCGCGGCCTCGTCCGCGCGGAAGTGCACGAGCCGTCCGTCCCGAGCCCGGCCGGACATCCGGCCGGTGGCGCCGTCCTTGCGCCCCTCCCCCTCCRAGACCAGCACCTCGACCCGCCGGCCGACCAGGGCCCGGTTCTCCGCCCAGGAGATCTCGTCCTGCAGGGCCACCAGCCGGGTATACCGGTCGGCCACGGTCGCCCGGTCCACCTGGGCGTCCATGGTCGCTGCCGGGGTGCCCGGGCGAGGCGAGTACTGGAAGGTGAAGGCGCCGGAGAACCGGGCCGCCCGCACCACGTCGAGGGTATCGGCGAAGTCCGCCTCGGTCTCGCCAGGGAAGCCGACGATGATGTCGGTGGTGATGGCCGCGTCGGGCATGGCCGCCCGCACCCGCTCGACAATGYCGAGGAAACGGTCCCGACGGTACGAGCGGCGCATGCGGCGCAGCACGGTGTCCGACCCGGACTGCAACGGCATGTGCAGCTGGTGGCACACGTTCGAGGTGGTCGCCATGGCCTCGATGACGTCGTCGGTGAAGTCGCGCGGATGCGGTGAGGTGAATCGGACACGTTCGAGACCGTCGACGCGACCGCAGGCGGCCAGCAGCTTCGCGAAGGCACCGGGATCGCCCAGCGAGCGCCCGTAGGAGTTGACGTTCTGTCCCAGCAGTGTGATCTCCAGGGCGCCCTCCGCGACCAGGGCCTCGACCTCGGCGAGCACGTCGCCCGGCCGGCGGTCACGCTCGCGGCCACGCAGGCTGGGGACGATGCAGAAGGTGCAGGTGTTGTCACATCCCACGCTGATGCTGACCCAGGCCGAGTGATGGCTGGCCCGCCGGGTCGGCAGGGAGCTCGGGAAGACCTCCAGGGCCTCGGCGATCTCGACCTGGGCCGCCGCGTTGTGCCGCGCGCGCTCCAGCAGCACGGGCAGTCGGTGCAGGTTGTGCGTGCCGAAGACCACGTCAACCCAGGGCGCCCGGTCGAGGATCGCGGCCCGGTCCTTCTGGGCGAGGCAGCCCCCGACCGCGATCTGCATGCCCGGATGGCCCTTCTTCACCGGGACTAGCTGGCCGAGGTTGCCGTACAGGCGGTTGTCGGCGTTCTCCCGCACCGCGCAGGTGTTGAACACGACCACATCCGCCTCGCCGCCGGGATCGACCGGGGAGTAGCCGGCGGATTCCAGCAGCCCACAGAGCCGTTCGGAGTCGTGGACGTTCATCTGGCACCCGAACGTGCGGACCTCGTAGCTGCGGCCGTTCACCCGACCAGCCTACGGCGCGTGCACCGGGCCGTAGCCGGGTCCGGGGTCGAGTCTGGGGTCTGGGCTGGGCTGGGTTGGGGTCTGGGCTGGGTCCGGCGGGGACGGGATCGCGTCGCGGGCCGCCTCTCCTGCGGGGCCGGGACCCTCCCCGTCGGGAGCTGAGGCGCCCCACCCCGGCCTGGACACCGCCCGAGATATCAGGCAACACCCCGCTCGATATATTTGCATAGCTGCAGGGATACTATTCTCGAATGTTCCCGTCAGTGCGCCGAAATCCGCGCGAGACGACCGCTCCAGCTGTCGGCTCCACGACTGATCCGCGCGCCTGGCCGTTCCATCATGAGGCCGCCGGGACGCTCGGCCCAACACCACACCGCCATTGTGTCGGGAGGTCGACATGCCTTTGGTGACTCTGGAAGGCGTCGGGAAGTCGTTCGGCGACAACCGGGTCCTGGCCGACGTCGACCTGTCCGTCGAGGCGGGCGAGGTCGTCATCATCATCGGGCCCTCGGGGTCGGGGAAGTCGACCCTGTGCCGCTGCGTCAACCGGTTGGAAACGATCGACGAGGGCCGGATCCTCTTCGAGGGCCGTCCCCTGCCCACGGAGAGCCGTGAGCTCGCCCGGATGCGATCACGGGTTGGAATGGTGTTCCAATCGTTCAACCTCTTCGCGCACAAGACGGTGCTCGAGAACGTCACCCTGGGACCGGTCAAGGTCCTGGGGCACAACCGCTTGCAGGCCCGCGCCCGGGCCCAGGAACTACTGGAACGCGTGGGGATCGCCGACAAGGCGGACCGGTTGCCCCGCCAGCTCTCCGGCGGYCAGCAGCAGCGCGCCGCCATCGCCAGGGCGCTGGCGATGGATCCCGTGCTCATGCTCTTCGACGAACCGACCTCGGCGCTCGACCCAGAGATGATCTCCGAGGTGCTGGACGTGATGAGGTCGCTGGCCACCAGCGGCATGACCATGATCGTCGTCACCCACGAAATGGGATTCGCGCGCTCCGCCGCGGACCGGGTGGCCTTCATGGCGGACGGTCGCATCCTCGAGATCGCCCCGCCGGAGAGTTTCTTCGCCGCGCCGCGGACCGAGCGCGCCCGGGACTTCCTGGCCCGGGTCCTGCAGCACTGAACCTCCACCGACCCGACCCGGTCACGCCCACCGCCCACCGCGCCGCCGGCACCCGGAGGCACACCAGCAGGCACGCACCACCAGCAGGCACGCACCACCAGAGGGACGCAGTTCCTCAGGGGGACACACACCACCCGACGCCAGATCACCTGCTCCGGACCCGCGGTCCGGAGCACTGCGAGAGGATCGGTCATGCGTACACCGTTCAGCCGGACGCGACGCCCCGCCGCCGGGCATCCCAACGGGAGCTCCGGCGGGATGTCACGCGAACGCCGCCGCAGGCGCGGCGGCGCGCTSCTCGCCGGCGCGACGCTGCTCGCCGCCCTCGGACTGAGTGCCTGTGGGAGCAGCGGCGATGACACCTCGACACCCACCCCCTCGGTGACCTTCACCGCCGGCACCACCATGGCCCGGCTGCACGACGCCGGAAAGATCATCATCGGGACGAAGTTCGACCAGAACCTGTTCGGRCTGAAGAACCTCAGCGGCCAGCCCGAGGGCTTCGACGTCGAGATCTCGAAGATCGTCACGGATGCCCTGGGCATCCCGCGCGACAAGGTCTCCTACGTGGAGACAGTGTCGGCCAACCGTGAACCCTTCATCCAGCAGGGCCGGGTCGACCTCGTGGTGGCCACCTACACAATCAACGACAAACGAAAGAAGGTCGTCGACTTCGCGGGGCCGTACTACGTCTCCGGCCAGTCCATCATGGTCTCGAAGAACAACACCGACATCACCGGCAAGGACACCCTTGCCGGCAAGAAGGTGTGCTCGGTCAGCGGATCCACGCCGGCCGAGAACATCCGCCGGGTGGCGCCCACCGCCCAGCTCGTGCTGTTCGATGTGTACAGCAAGTGCGCCGACGCGTTGAAGAACGGTCAGGTCGACGCGGTCACCACGGACAAGGGCATCCTGCTGGGTCTCGTCGACAAGGACCCTGACGCCTTCAAGGTGGTGGGTGGCACCTTCACGAAGGAGCCCTACGGCATCGGCCTCAAGAAGGGTGACGACGCGTTCCGGAACTTCATCAACGACACGCTCGAGGCCGCTTACAAGGACGGGCGCTGGGAGAAGGCGTACACCTCGACCCTCGGCAAGGTGGAGCCGACCGTGYCCACTCCCCCGGCCGTCGACCGGTACACGTCCTGATCCGCTCCGCGGGTCGAGGGCCGTTGAGCGGCGGCCGTTGACCGGTAGCAGGTGATCGATATCAGGTGACCGGCACCGGCTGAACGGCATCCGCCGATCATCGCTCGGGGCACGACCGGTCGGCCTCACCCGCGCCGACCGGTCGTCCACCCGCCACCGCATGAGGGAGGACAGCGATCGACGCCGTCATCGACAACCTCGACATCTTCGCCGAGGGCTTCCGCCGGACGGTCGGGCTAAGCCTGTTCGCGTCCGTGGCTGCGCTGATCCTCGGTACCGTCCTCGCGGCGATGCGGGTCTCCCCCGTGCCCCCGCTGCGCTGGACCGGCACCGCCTACGTGCAGACGGTCCGCAACACCCCGCTGACCGTCGTGTTCTTCTTCGTGGTGTTCGTCCTGCCACAGCTGGACATCGTCTTCTCGTATTTCACGTTCGCGGTGGTCGCGCTCTCGATCTATCACGCCGCGCTGGTCTGCGAGGCGGTGCGTTCCGGGATCAATGGGGTCGACCTCGGTCAGGCCGAAGCGGCTCGTGCGCTGGGCCTGACCTTCTCCCAGACACTACGAATGATCATTCTTCCGCAGGCGTTCCGCAACGTGCTGCAACCGCTGGGCAGCGTGGTGAGCGCACTGATCCGCAACACCTCGATCGCCGCGGCGTTCGGCGTCCAAGAGCTGACCGGCATGGTCCAACGGCTCACGACCGCCAATCCGGACGCGGTGATCGCCGTGCTGCTCGGCGGCGTGGTGGCATACTTGATCCTCACCGTGGTGCTGGCAGMCGGGCTGTCCCTGGCCGAACGACGGGTGGCGAGGGCGCAATGAGCACCGAGATCATCCTGGCCGATCCACCGGGTCCGCGTGGTCGGCGTCKCATCCTGATCGCGAGCGTGGTGGCCGCCGCTGTCCTCGTCGGGCTGGTCACGCTGGCGGTGCTCCGCCTCGCCGACTCTGGCCAGCTCGACGGCAAGCGCTGGAGTGTCTTCGTCGATCAGCCGGCGCTACGCACCCTGCTGTGGAACGGGCTGCTCGACACGCTRCGCGCCGCGCTGACCGCGATGCTGTTCGCCTCGGCGGTGGGGACCCTGCTTGCCCTGGCCCGGCTGTCCCGGCGCCGGGCGGTACGCATCCCGGCCACGCTGCTGGTGGAGCTGTTCCGCAGCCTGYCCGTCCTGATGCTCATCCTGTTCGCCTACCTCGGTCTGCCGGCGCTCGGCTGGCGGCTCTCGGCGTTCTGGGCCCTGGTCATCGGGCTGACCGCCTACAACGGGGCGGTGCTCAGCGAGATCTTCCGYGCCGGGATCCAGTCGGTCGACCGGGGGCAGACGGAGGCCGCGGCGGCGGTCGGGCTGCGGCCGGTCCAGATCTTCCGCCTCATCCAGTTTCCCCAGGCGATCCGGCGGATGAGCCCGACGCTGGTGAGCCAGCTGGTGACGTTGCTCAAGGACACCTCGCTGGGCTACGTCATCGCCTACAGCGAGCTGCTGCGGTCGGGGCGCGGGGCGGTCGAGTATCTGGGCAGCAGGTACGCCCTGCCCATTTACACCGTCATGGCGGTGATGTACATCGTCACCAACGGGCTGCTGTCGCTGCTGGCCCGATGGCTGGACCGCAGCCAGGACCGCCGCCTCGGCGGCCGCGTTCCGGCTCAGCGGGCGGTGCCCACCGCACGGGTCTCGCGCACGACGGTCACCCGGATCTGACCCGGATAGGTGAGCTCCTCCTCGATCTGCCTGGCGACGTCCCGGGCGAGCAGATGGGCGGCGAGATCGTCGATCTCCTCGGGCACGACCATGACACGCACCTCCCGGCCGGCCTGCATGGCGAACACCTTGTCGACACYCGGACGGTCACCGGCGATCTGCTCGATGCGCTCGAGCCGTTTCACATACGACTCCAGGCTGTCGCGGCGGGCGCCAGGCCGGCCACCGGAGATCTGGTCGGCGGCCTGGGTCAGCACCGCGCAGATCGAGCGGGGTGCGACCTCGTTGTGATGGGCCTCGATCGCGTGCACGACCTGCTCGTCCTCACCGTAGCGACGGGCCACATCCGCCCCGATCAACGCGTGAGAGCCCTCGATCTCGTGGGTGAGCGCCTTGCCGAGGTCGTGCAGCAGAGCCGCTCGTTTCGCGAGTGGAAGCGGCATGCGCAGCTCGGCGGCCATGATTCCGGCGAGGTGGGCGCTTTCGATCAGGTGCGCGAGCACGTTCTGGCCGTAGCTGGTTCGGTAACGCAACTGGCCCAGCAGGTTAACCAGCTCGGGGTGCATCTCGGAGATGCCGGTCTCAAGCAGGGCGTCCTCGCCCGCCCGCACGCACCGCTCGGCCACCTCGAGCTGGGCGCGGGCGTACTCCTCCTCGATGCGGTGCGGATGGATCCGGCCGTCGGACACCAGAGCCGCCAGCGTGATGCGACCGACCTCGCGACGCACCGGATCGAAGCAGCTCAGCAGCACCGCCTCGGGCGTGTCGTCGATGAGCACGTTGACCCCGGTGACGGACTCGAAAGCCCGAATGTTGCGCCCCTCCCGCCCGATGATCCTGCCCTTCATCTCATCGCCGGGAAGATGCAGGACCGTCACGACGGACTCGGTGGTCTGGTCGGACGCGACCCGTTGGATGGCGGTGGTCACGATCCTGCGGGCGCGTTCCTCACCCTCCTCCTCGGCCCGGGCCTCGATCTCGCGGACCGTCAGCGCCGCCTCCCGCCGGGCCTCCTGCTCGATGACGGCGATCAGCTCTCCCCTGGCCTGCCCGGCGGTGAGCCCGGCCACCTGCTCCAGCGCGGCATGACGGGCACGTTCGAGGTCGGCCACCTCGGCCGTCCGACGGGTCAGGTCGTTCTCCCGGTCGAGCAGGTCGCGGTCGCGGTCCGCCAGCCGGCGACCATGATCGTCGAGGCTGGCCATCCGGTCCTCGACGCGCTGTTCCCGGGCGGCTATCGCAACCTCCCGGCTCTGCAGTTCCGTCCGCCAGGCCTGCTGCTCACCGTCGAACGCCGCCCGAGTCGCGGCGATCTCGGTCCGGGCGGCCTCCTGCTCGGCGCGGACGGACTCTCTCGCCGCGGCCTGGACTCGCGAGGTTTCGACCGCCGCCTCGGCGAGCATCCGCTCGCGCAGTAGGGCGACATCCTCCTCGCCGCGCCGCCGGATCTCGGCGGCATCCCGCTCAGCCCGCGCCAACCGTTCCGCCGCCTCCCGTTCGGCTCGGGCCACAATCTGCGCCGCCTCCTCCGCGCTACCACCATGAGCCGCGCGGAGGCCGCCGTCGGAGCGACCGGCGGTCACCGCCGAATCCCCGGTCCGCGCGGCGGTGCCGTCCCGATCGGCGGGTGAGTCGGCGTCCGTCGTGGCCGGAGCACCGGAACCCTCCCAGGGGGCGGGCAGGACCCGGACCGTCGGCTCCTCGTCAAAGTCCGCCGGACCCGTCACGTCCCCGACGCCCCGGGCGGCCGGGGTTCGGGGCACCACCGGAGCGGGGTCGGGTACCTTGTCGACCCGGGTCGCCCGGACCAACCGCGCCACGGCGAGGATCAGAACGCTCAGGACAACAAGTACGAGTGACAACAGGACGACGAGGACGCCCTCCATCGCTGCTCCCTCCGCTTCCGTCGGACCCGCACAGGCGGGCTGGAGCGGCGAAGGACCCTCGTCTCGGCACGATCACAGCCGTAGAGGGGCAGCACGCGGATTACGCCATTGCGATATGGAGCCCGGACGGCCTCCCGAACCGGCCAATCCAACGTCGACCGGCCGGCGGGCATACCGCCTTCGAGCACCCACGCGCAGCGGCTGCCTCCGTGTGAGTTGGACGAGCTATCAAGACCGCGTCGCCGCGGGAGTCCTGTCACCTTTCAAGAAAGACTAKGTCTCGCACAATCCCTGGTCAAGAAATAAGGGCACATTGACGGCCCAGGCTCAATCTCCCCACCACTCACACCGAGCCGTCGTCTTCGTCGCCATCGACCACCCAKCCCATCCGACCTCCGCCGTCGGGCCCCTGAGCGACCTGCTCGCTCACGACCCGGACCGCCAGTTCGACCGGATAGCCCTTTCGGGTCAGCATGGCGAGGAGCCTTCGGGTACGAACCTGCTCGGGCAGGCGGTCCATCGACCGCAGCCGACGAAGGACGAGCTCGCGGGCGCTCTCCTCCTCGTCGTCCGCTCCGACCAGCGCCATGGCGGCCTCGACGGTGTCCGGATCCACTCCCCGCTTACGCAGCTCTGTGGCCAGGGCCTGCCTACCCAGCCCACGACGGGCCCGAGCGGAGGAGACGAAGGCGGCAGCGAAGGCCTCGTCGTCGATTAGACCGACGGCGGCCAACCGGTCGAGGACCACAGCGGCGATCTCATCGGTGACCCCCCGTCGCCGCATGGTCGCCGCAAGCTCCGCTCGGCTCCTCGCTCTGGTCGCCAGCTGATGCAGACAGATCTCCCGCGCGACCGAGATCGGATCCTTCGGCCGCGGCCCCCCGTCCACCACGACCACCGTCCGGGCGAATGACGGACCGGCCGCGGCATTCCCCGGATCTGCTCCTGCCATCGGCTACAGATCGACCGGAACGGGCGCCACGGCATCGGATTCGAGACTGGGCAGGATGCCGAGCTTCTCCTTGATCTTCTTTTCGATCTCGTTGGCCAGATCGGGGTTGTCCCGCAGAAAAGACCGGGCGTTCTCCTTGCCCTGGCCGAGCTGATCGCCGTCGTAGGTGTACCAGGCACCGGACTTACGAATAATGCCGTGCTCGACACCCATGTCGATCAGGGAACCCTCCCGACTGATACCGCCTCCGTAGACGATGTCGAATTCGGCGGTCCGAAACGGCGGCGCCACCTTGTTCTTCACCACCTTGACGCGGGTCCGGTTACCCACGGCCTCCGTGCCGTCCTTGAGAGTTTCGATACGACGGACATCGAGGCGCACCGACGCATAGAACTTCAGTGCCTTACCACCGGTCGTGGTCTCCGGGGAGCCGAACATCACCCCGATCTTCTCGCGCAACTGGTTGATGAAGATCGCGGTCGTACCGGAGTTCGCCAGCGCCGCGGTCATCTTGCGCAGGGCCTGGGACATCAGGCGGGCCTGGAGGCCGACGTGACTGTCCCCCATCTCGCCCTCGATCTCGGCCCTCGGGACCAGCGCGGCCACCGAGTCGATGACGATGATGTCCAGCGCGCCAGACCGGACGAGCATGTCCGCGATCTCCAACGCCTGCTCGCCGGTATCAGGCTGGGAGACCAGCAGACCGTCGGTGTCGACGCCGAGCTTTCCCGCGTACTCGGGGTCGAGCGCGTGCTCGGCGTCGATGAACGCCGCGATACCACCAGCCGCCTGCGCGTTCGCCACCGCGTGCAGGGCGACGGTCGTCTTCCCGGACGACTCCGGGCCGTAGATCTCAATGATGCRCCCCCGCGGCAGCCCGCCGATGCCGAGCGCGACATCCAGAGCAATCGAACCGGTGGGGATGGCCTGGACCGGCGGCCTGGTGTCGTCCCCCAACCGCATGACCGATCCCTTGCCGAACTGCTTGTCGATCTGCGCCAAGGCGTTATCCAACGCCTTCTCACGGTCGAGTCCTGCCATTGGAGTTACTCCATGCTGAGGTCGTCGAGTCTTGGCCACGAGGATGACGTTAGGCCGTGGGTCCGACAGTTTCGAGAGTCGAGGATGATCTGTGGACAAGTAGCCGCACGAGGACGACTCTAGACGAACATGCGTTCGACGACCCGACGACACGCCGGACGGTGGCTCAGCGCYCCCGCGCCGGCACATCGAACTCCTCGCACACGGCCCGCCAGACGGTCTTGGMATCGTCACCACGGGCCAGGGCCACCTCGACCGTCGCGCCACCGAGACCGGGCAGCACATGATCACGCGCAAACGACTCCGCGTACGCGGAACCGAACCGTGTGTTCATCTTCGCCCAGAACTCGGTCAACCGCACTTCGCCAGTGTGCACCGTCCGGACGGGACGGGACCACCCAAGGGGGTCCTGGTCGGGGATCCCCACCGGGGGTCCCCACCGGCGGAACCGCGGCCACGGGAAGCACGACCGCGGGAAGCACGACCGGGTCGAGGCCGGGCCCCACGGCGGGCCCGTCATGAACCACACCGGCGGAAGGTTGTCGGTCCCTCGACGCAGACTGGTCAACGTGCCCAGCTTCGCTTCCCCCGATCCGCCGGATCCGCTCACGGCGTTCTCCGCCCCGACCCGGAGCTGGTTCGGCGCGGCCTTCACCGCCGCGACCCCCGCCCAGCGGGGCGCGTGGGAGGCGATTCGCACCGGCGGCAACGCGCTGGTCGTCGCACCCACGGGTTCGGGGAAGACACTGGCCGCCTTCCTGTGGTCGCTGGACACCCTGGCCCGCTCGGCGCCGCCGGCCGAGCCCACCCGGCGCTGCCGGGTGCTGTACGTCAGCCCACTCAAGGCGCTGGCCGTCGACGTCGAACGGAACCTGCGGGCACCGCTCGCGGGGATACGCTCCGCCGCGCAACGGCTCGGTCTGCCCCAGCCGGACGTGACCGTGGGTCTGYGGTCGGGCGACACCCCCGCCGCCGAACGACGCGGTTTCGGCACCCGGCCCCCCGACGTCCTGATCACCACCCCGGAGTCRCTCTTCCTCATCCTCACCAGTGCCGCGCGGGAGTCGCTGCGCGGCGTCCGGACAGTGATCGTCGACGAGGTCCACGCGGTGGCGGGCACCAAGCGCGGCGCCCACCTCGCGCTGAGCCTGGAGCGTCTGGACGCCCTGCTGGACACCCCGGCCCAGCGGATCGGCCTGTCCGCCACGGTGCGGCCGGTCGAGGAGGCCGCCCGATTCCTGGGCGGAACGGCCCCGGTGGCGGTAGTCCGCCCGCCCGCGGCCAAGACCCTCCAGATCGACGTCGTGGTGCCGGTCGAGGACATGACCCAGCTCGGCGGACAGCTCCTCGACGGGTCCCCGGACGGCTCGGCGGCCTCCGCCCCGCACCGAGCGTCGATCTGGCCGGCGGTCGAGCAGCGTGTCCTCGACCTCGTGTTGGCTCATTCCGCCAGCATCGTCTTCRCCAACTCGCGCCGGCTCGCGGAGCGACTCTGCGCCCGGCTGAACGAGCTGTACGCCGAGCGGCTCGCCGCGGCCACCGCCGCGGACGAATCCGTGGCCGGGGACGGGCCGGGGGAAGCCGGCCGGACGTCCCCCGCGGCGCTGATGGGCGCCTCGGGCCAAGGCGGCGGCACGGCGGGCTGGCCGGAGATCGCGCGGGCCCACCACGGCAGCGTGAGCCGCGAGCAACGGGCCGGAATCGAGGAGGATCTCAAGGCTGGCCGGCTGCCCGCGGTCGTCGCGACCTCCAGCCTGGAACTCGGCATCGACATGGGAGCCGTCGACCTGGTCGTGCAGATCGGGTCCCCGCCGAGCGTCGCCGCCGGGATGCAGCGCACCGGCCGCGCGGGCCACCAGGTCGGCGCCGCCAGTCGCGGCGTCATCATCCCGAAGCATCGCAGCGACCTGCTCGAATGTGCCGTGGTCGCCGAGCGGATGCGCTCGGGGGCGATCGAGCGGCTGCGGTACCCGCGCAACCCCCTCGACGTGCTGGCGCAGCAGATCGTGGCAATGACGGCGATGGAGGACTGGCACGTTGACGAGCTCGGCGCGCTGGTCCGGCGCACCGCGACGTTCGCGACGCTGCCGACCTCCGCCTTCGAGGCGGTCCTGGACATGCTCGCCGGCCGCTACCCCTCCGACACGTTCGCCGAGCTGCGCCCCCGCATCACCTGGGACCGCGTCACCGGGATCCTCRCCGCCCGCCCGGGCGCCCAGCGGCTCGCCGTGACCAGCGGAGGCACCATTCCCGACCGGGGCATGTTCGGCGTCTTCCTCGTCGGGGAGCGCTCCAGCCGGGTCGGKGAACTCGACGAGGAGATGGTCTACGAGTCGCGGGTCGGCGACGTGGTGCTCCTCGGCTCATCCAGCTGGCGCATCGAGGAGATCACCGCCGACCGGGTCCTGGTGACGCCGGCTCCGGGACGGCCCGGCCGGCTCCCCTTCTGGCATGGCGACGCCCCAGGCCGACCCGCCGAACTCGGCCGCGCGCTCGGCGCGTTCCTGCGCGAGATCACCAGGTTGCCGGCGCAGGCGGCGGCCGACCGCGTCCGGGCCGCCGGCCTCGACGATCGGGCCACCGCCAACCTGCTGCGCTACCTCGACGAGCAGAAGGCTGCCGTCGGCCGTCTCCACGACGATCGGACGATCGTCGTGGAGCGTTTCCGGGACGAGATCGGCGACTGGCGCCTGGCGGTGCACTCCCCGTTCGGTGCTCCGGTGAACGCGCCCTGGGCGCTCGCCCTGGGCGCCCGGCTGCGCGAGCGGTACGGGGTCGACGTCCAGATCATGCACACCGACGACGGCATCGTCGCCCGGATCCCGGATGCCGCCGAGCCGCCCGGCGCCGATCTCGCGCTGTTCGAGCCGGACGAGATCGACGCGATCGTACGGGCGGAGATCGGGAGCAGCGCCCTGTTCGCCAGCCGGTTCCGCGAGTGCGCCGGGCGGGCCCTGCTGCTGCCCCGCCGGACCCCGGGGCGGCGGACCCCGCTGTGGCAGCAGCGCCAGCGCAGCGCAGCGCTGCTGTCCGTCGCCGCGACGTTCGCCAGCTTCCCCGTCGTGCTGGAGACCATGCGAGAGTGCCTGCAGGACGTGTTCGACGTTCCGGCGCTCGCGGAGCTGATGCGCGAGGTGTCGGCCCGCACGCTGCGGGTGGTGGAGGTGGAGACGCCGTCCCCGTCTCCGTTCGCCTCCGCCCTGCTGTTCGGCTACGTCGCCGCCTTCATGTACGACGGGGACGTACCGTTGGCCGAACGCCGGGCGCAGGTGCTGTCGCTGGACAGCTCCCTGCTGGCCGAGCTCCTCGGCGAGGCGGACCTGCGGGAGCTGATCGATCCAGCGGCGCTCGCGCAGGTCGCCGCCCAGCTCACGCGGCTCGCCCCGGATCGCCACGCCCGCGATGTCGAGGGAGTGGCCGACCTGCTGCGAATGCTCGGTGACCTCACGACCGAGGAGGCGGTCGCCCGGGGTGCCACCCCGGGCTGGCTCGCCGAGCTCGAACAGACCCGCCGGGCCCTGCGGGTCCGTATCGCYGGCGAGGAGCGGTGGGTCGCGATCGAGGACGCCGGCCGGCTGCGCGACGCCCTRGGCGTACCGCTGCCGGTGGGAGTTCCCGACGCCTTCACCGAACCGGTGCGTGACCCTCTCGGCGACCTGATCTCCCGCTATGCCCGTACCCACGGACCGTTCGACACCGAGGAACCGGCCGCCCGGCTGGGGCTGGGCACGGCGGTGGTCGCCGGTGTCCTGGACGGGCTGGTCCGCAGCGGCCGCCTCGTCCGCGGTGAGCTGCATCCCGACCGCGGCGGTGAGCAGTGGTGCGACGCGGGCGTGCTGCGGGCGCTGCGACGACGCAGCCTTGCCGCCCTGCGCAAGGAGGTCGAGGCGGTGCCGCCCCGGACCCTCGGTGCCTTCCTGCCGGCCTGGCAGTCGGTCACCAGCGGACGTGGCCGGGGGGTGGACGGTGTGCTGCGCGCCGTCGAGCAGCTGCAGGGCGCGCTGATCCCGGCGAGCGCATGGGAACAGCTCGTCCTCCCGGCCCGCGTCGCCGACTACTCACCGACGATGCTCGACGAGCTGTGCTCCGCCGGCGAGGTGCACTGGGCTGGCGCCGGCGGGCTGCCCGGGGACGACGGCTGGTTGACCCTGGTCCTCGCCGACACCGCGCCCCTGCTGCTGCCTCCGCCCGACCCGGAGATCGCCTCGGGTCCGCTGCACACCGCGATTCTCGACGCGCTCACCGGCGGGGCGGCCCTGTTCTTCCGGGCGCTGTCCGACCGGATGGGCTCGCTCGACGACACGGCGCTCGCTACCGCGCTCTGGGATCTCGTCTGGGCGGGGCGGGTAACCAACGACACCCTCGCCCCGCTGCGTGCCCTGCTGGGTTCCGCCGGCCGTCCGTACCGTGCCCCCCGTCCCCGGGCGGCACGGTACGGACGGCCGGCGATGCCGCGGCGGGCCGGCCCCCCGACGGCCGCCGGCCGCTGGTCGCTGCTGCCCGAGCGGGACACCGACCCGACCCGGCGCGCCCACGCGCTGGCCGAGGCGCTGCTCGAGCGCCACGGCATCGTCACCCGCGGCGCGGTGACCGGCGAGCGGCACCCGGGCGGGTTCGCCGGGGTCTACCGGGTCCTCAGCGCCTTCGAGGACGCCGGCCGCGCCCGCCGGGGCTACTTCGTCGAGTCCCTGGGCGCGGCCCAGTTCGCCGTCCCGGGAGCGGTCGATCGGCTGCGCTCCATCGCCGCGGCACAGCGGGACGCCGAGGCGGCCCCGGCCTGGGCGCAGCCGGCGGCCGGCCCACCGAGCTCATCGTCCGCGCAGGCCGTCGTCCTGGCCGCGGCCGATCCGGCCAACCCGTTCGGTGCCGCGCTGCCCTGGCCGACCCGACCGGGGGATGACGCGGACGGCGCCGCCGGCCACCGGCCGGGGCGCAAGGCGGGCGCGATGGTCGTCATCATCGACGGGGAACTCATCCTCTACGTGGAACGCGGGGGCCGTTCCCTGCTGTCATGGACCGAGGACGACCATCGGATGGCCCCGGCGGTGGAGGCGTTGGCCCGCGCCGTGCGGGACGGCCTGCTCGGCAGGCTCACGGTGGAGAAGGCGGACGGCCAGACGATCGTCGGCAGCACCCTGGGTGCCGCCCTGGAGCGCGCCGGTTTCCACCCGACCCCGCGGGGCCTGCGGCTGCGGAGCATCAGTTCCGAGAGAAGGAAATAAGACGGGCACGTCCGCGGGTGAACGCTCCCTCGGCCGCCTTGAGACTGATCTCCAGATCCGCGGCCGCCTCCCGGGTACTCTTCCCGGCCGCCCGAGCCATGATCACCTCACGCTCCCGGCCCTGCAGTCCCCCGGCCCGGGCCAGCAGCCAGCGGGCTTCCGCACGGTCACAGACGGCGTCGTCCGGGGCCGGCTCMCACGGCTGCAGATAGCCGCGCACGACCGCCCGCTCCGCACGCTGACGAGCTCTATGGTGATCAACGCAGAGACGTAGCACCGTCGTCGTCAGAAACTGCCCGACCCGGCTCGCGTCGAGAYCCCGAAATCCGGCGGCGCGGATGAATGCCTCGTGTACGCAGTCCTCCGCGTCGGCCTTGCTCGGCAACCGCCTACGGGCTATGTGGATGAGCCGATCACGGTGCGGGAGCATCAGCGACCAGCGCTGCTGGCTGTATGGCCGGTCCAGCTCGACCACGGGCGCAGCGGATACAAAATCAACCGAGGGCGTGTCCCCGGCAGGGCATGTCACGGTTTGCTCCACCTGTCATGCTCAGACCGCGCCACCCCCCAGCACGATCGCCTACCTTCCCGGAGCGCGCCAGCACCGAGAACCGCGATGTGCCTTGGTCAGTTGGACCCGCTGCTTGCCAGAACAGCGGACTAGGACAAGRCGGACATTACCATCCGCTCCCGGGTAGGCCAGCAGCGGCATATCCCGGTGGGCGACGTACCCGCCCGATCGATACGCACCGTGTTATCGCCTGGCCGTGACCCGAGCTTATCGAGAGCCGCATTGGCGCCATCAACCGGTCAGTACACCGCCAAAACGGGCGAGATAATGACGTTCTGCTTCGTAAGCTCTTATGGAGTCACTCGCCCTCGGTCACTGTGGGTACACGAAGGAACTGGGCGGAACGTCTCGACGACCTACCCGATGGYGCTACCCGGTCTGGTACACGACGCCTGATACACGACACGAGGTACGACAGCCCGTCCCCGCTGTCGGGTGTCATCGAAGATTTTRGTATGACATCCTATTTTCGGCCTAGATTTCAATAGGAAGCCAAAGGTTTTACTAGCTGACCCGGTTTGGTGACGGCACGGCGCGGTGCAGGCCCGGAGCGGGAGCCGTTCAGGTGCGACTGCGTGGGTATCCGGTGGGGTATCGCGGGAGCGTGCTGCCCACGCCGCCACCGGGGATCTCCGAGCGCGACGAGCGGCTGCTGGTGCTGACCTGGCAGGCGATGGCCGACGGCACCCGCGAGATCATCCTGACCGACGACGTGATCGGCGAGCTGACCGGCGAAACGTTTGACGACCGGTACATCCCGCCACACGTAGAGTTGTCCGCCCGCATCCACGCCGCCACCACCCAAGCACTGGATCGGGGCGACTTCCTGCTCACCGTCGCGCCCGCCCGCTCCGCCGGCACCCTCACCAGCCGGTTCACCCCGACGGCCACCGGGTCCGGCCTGGCGCGGGCGTACCGGGCACTGCCCGCCGCCACCGCCGGGGCGCTGCGGGTGCAGATGTCCTTCGGGCCGCTGTACCCGCACGCGGAGAACGTCTGCCGCGTCCCGGCCTACCTCGACCACGTGCTCCCGCTGGGCGAACACCGCCAGCCCGGCGACGACAGCCTGCTCACGATGGACGACCTGGCCATCACCGCGACCCGCGACCGGCTGCACCTGGTCAGCATCTCGCGTCGTCAAGTGGTTGAGCCGCAGGTGTTCCACGCGCTCGCACGGGACAAACAGCCCCCGCCGCTGGCCCGGTTCCTGGCACACCTGCCAGGGCGTTCTCCGCCGCCTGGTACCAGTTCGATTGGGGACCGCGCGTCCGGCTGCCGTTCCTGCCACGGGTGCGCTACCGGCGCACCGTCCTGTCCCCGGCCCAGGGGCGGCTTGCCCCCCGACGACCTCCCACCCGGCCAGGCCGGTCCCGGCCAGTGGAGGCAGGTACTCGACCGGTGGCGGCGCCGCTGGGACTGCGCTGGGACTGCCCTGACGTGGTCGAGCTCCGCGACGCGGACCGCACGCTGCGCCTCACCCTCAACGAGCCCGCCCACGCCACCCTCCTGCACGCCCACCTCAAACGGCACGGCCAGGCGATCCTGTACGCGGCCACCCCGGCGGCCGACTACGGGTGGATCGACGGCCACGCCCACGAAATCGCGCTGCCCCCGGTCACCATCTGCCCCGCTGCACCCGGCCCGCTGCACGRCCTCCTACCCGTCGTGACGAACACACACGGGCACCTGCCCGGCGCCCCGGACGCCACCTGGCTCTCGGCGAAGCTGTTCACCCATCCCGAACGGATCGGCGAGATCGTCGCCGAGGCGCTTCCCGGCCTGCTGGCCACGCTCGACACACCCGCGTGCTGGTGGCTGCGATACCGCAGCCGACAGGAGACAGACCACCTGCGCCTGCGGCTGCGCACTACCCCCGACTGTTATGCGCAGTACTCGAACGCGGTCGGGGAGTGGGCGCAGCGGATGCGCCAAGCAGGACTGGCCGGGCGGCTGGTGATCGACACCTACTCCCCGGAAGTCGGCCGCTACGGGCATGGCGAGGCACTGGACGCCGCGGAGAACGTCTTCGCCGCCGACTCCGCCACCATGGCCGCCCTGCTGCGGCACCAGCCCACCACCGAGGTCGACCTCGGGCTGGTGGTGGCGAACATGGTAGGCATCGTCAGCGGGTTCTTCGGCGATCCCAACGAGGCGATGGACTGGCTGGCCGCCCGGCCGGCCCCGGCTGCCGCTGCGGCCCTCGACCGGGCGGTGGCCGAGCGAGCGACCCAGCTCGCCACCGACCCGGCCGGGCTGTGGTCGCTGTCCGGCTGGACCATCGACATCGGGCCGGCGTGGGACAACCGCGCCGACGCRCTGGCCAGCTACCACAAGGCGCTGCCACCGGAGGCGAACACCGACGTGGTGCCGGAGTCGCTGCTGCACATGCACCACAACCGGGCCGTCGGCATCARCCGGGACAGCGAACGCACCTGCCGCCGCCTGGCCCGGCAAGCCGCGCTCACCTGGCGAGCCCGCCGTAGCAGTGGTGCCCGGTGACCTACACCGACCCGTACACGCCACCGCCCGAGCACCATCCCGCACCCGGCGGGGGTCAATCCCTGGCAGACGGGGCCGCCGGGCTGGCGCTGCTGCACATCGCCTATGCCCGCGCCGGGATCGGAGACTGGGCCACCGCCCACCAATGGGTCAAGGCCATGACCGCCGAACCCGTGGCCGCGGACACGGGCGCCGGCCTGTACCGGGGCGCCCCGGCGGTCGCATTCGTGCTGCGCACCGCCGGCCAGCCCGTCTACACCGGCGCACTGCACACCCTCGACGAGCACATCGCCGCGATCACTTGCACCCGCCTGGAGGCAGCGCACGAGCGGATCGACCGCGGCGAACTGCCCGCGCTGCGGGAGTTCGACCTGATCAACGGGCTGACCGGACTCGAATGGGTCAACGCCGCCGCCGACCAGCCGGGTCCGCAACGCCCGTCCTGGTGCTACGGCGCCCCCGGCCTGGCCCGCGCCCGCCACCTGACCGCCCAGGCACTGGACACCCCGAACAGGGTGGCCGACGCCAAGGCCACGCTCGTCGCGTGTCTCACCGACGAGGCTCAACTCGCCCAACTCGGCGACGACTCGCTGTGCCACGGCTGGGCCGGGCTGGTGCACGTCTCCCGCCGGATACTCGCCGACACCGAACCCGGCGGCGAATTCGCCGAGGTCCTGTCCCGGTTGGAACACCGCTGGCGTCACCGCCGCGCCCAGGCGGCCCGAAAACTATCGGAGGTGAGGGGGATGCTGGAAGGCGACGCCGGAATCGCGCTCACCGATCTGCCGCCGGGCACCGGATGGGACGCCTGCCTGCTCACCGTCCCGCCCACGGCCGGACCAACGCACTCGCCCGTATCCGCAAGTACACACACGAAGGAACCGGATGACCAACGCCACCAGCACCCGCCCCGAGGACCTGCGCGAGCAGATGATCAGCAACATCCGCACCGCTGGTCACCTGCGCTCCGAGCGCATCGAGCAGGCGTTTCGGGCCGTTCCCCGGCACCGGTTCGTTCCCGCGGCCTCGGTCGAGGAGGCGTACGCCAACAAGGCGATCACCATCAAGCCCGGCGCAGACCGGCCCGCCAGTTGCATCTCCGTGCCGACCGTGGTGGCGATGATGCTCGGTCAGCTCGAACTGACCACGCCCGCCGCGCCCTGGYCGAGACCAGCTACGACCGAGTGCGGGTGGTCACCGGCGACGGCGCCATCGGCGACGCGGACCACGCCCCCTACGACAAGATCATCGTTACGGAACTGTTGRCCGGACTTTCCTGAGGTCGAACGGCGTGTCGTAGGGCAGGGTCGGACAGGTCGGAACAGTCTGCATCTCTCTGATCTTGGAGGGTGCTGGGTGTTTGAGGACAGCGATCATCGGGTGATCGAGGCGATCCGGCTTCCGCTGTGGGGAAGCGTGGTCGCGTCCGACGGCGTGGTGCCGTGGAGGCTGGTCGACGGCCTCGGTGAGCCGGTCGAGCCGGTCGAGGTCTTCCTACGGGACTTCGTCGCGCAGGGCCGGTCGGCGAACTCGGTGCGCAGCTATGCGCTGGCGTTGCTGCGGTGGTGGCGGTTTCTGGTCGCGGTTGGAGTGGCCTGGGACCGGGTGAGTCCGGCGGAGGTCCGGGACTTCGTGCTGTGGCTCGGGCAGGCGACCAAGCCGGTCGCGGCGGCGCGGGTCGGGTCGCGGGCGACCGTGGGGCAGGTCAACCCGGTGACCCGTAAGCGCCACCTCGGGGACGGCTACGGGCCGGCGACGGTGCGGCACAGCAACGCCGTGCTGCGGACCTTCTATGAGTTCTGGCTGGAGCGTGGTGAGGGGCCGCTGGTGAATCCGGTTGTGCTTGCTCGGGCGGGCCGGGGCCGGGCGCACGCGCACCACAACCCGCTGGAGGCATTCCGTCCGGAGGGGCGGCTGCGTTATAA